>QZKC01000034.1 GCA_003599425.1 Nitrospiraceae bacterium
TCTGCAGTCCTCCTGTTATCCCCTGTCATCATAACCACCTGGATGCCGAGTTTATGGAGCGCATTGACCGCCTTTATTGAACTCTCCTTTAATGTATCTGCCACCGCAATGATCCCCTGAGCATTATTATCAGCAGCAATATACATCGGGGTCTTGCCCTCTCCCGACAAGTGTTCAGCCTTTGCGGCAAGGACACCGGTTTTTATTCCCTCATCCTCCATGAAATTGGCGTTGCCGAGCAGAATATTTCTTCCATCGATCTTTGCTTTGATCCCGTGACCCGGCACAGCCTGGAAATCAGCCGCGTCTTTCAGTCCGATCCCCATTTCTTTCGCCTTGTTCACTATGGCTTCTCCAAGAGGATGTTCTGAATTTTTTTCAGCAGACGCGGCAAGCATAAGAATTTCCTGTTCCCTGAGAGCTGACCGTTGACCGCTCACCGCTATAATATCCGTTACTTCAGGGCTTCCTTTGGTAAGCGTACCGGTTTTATCAAAGACAATAGTATTTATTTTATGCGCGGTCTCCAGCGCCTCAGCGCCACGGATCAGGATGCCGTTTTCAGCCCCTTTCCCTGTTCCCACCATGATCGATGTCGGCGTTGCGAGCCCCAATGCGCACGGGCAGGCAATGATCAGTACTGCGATGAAGTTCAGCAGAGCATAGGTAAAAGAAGGTGCAGGCCCGAAAAAAAACCATATGACAAACGTTAGTGAAGCGATCCCCATCACAGCAGGCACAAAGATGGAGGCGATCCTGTCTGCAAGACGGGCTATGGGAGGTTTTGATCCCTGTGCTTCCTGCACCATGCTGATGATCCGGGACAGCATCGTATCCCTCCCAACCCTGCTGGCCTCGAATTTAAATGAACCGGTCTTGTTTAAGGTCGCACCGACAACCTCATCACCTGCCCTCTTCTCAACCGGGATTGATTCGCCGGATATCATGGATTCATCCACTGATGAATATCCTTCCCTGATAATACCGTCCACAGGGATCTTCTCGCCCGGTCTGACTACTACTATATCTCCAGGCTCAACATCTTCGATGGCGATATCCTTTTCGCTTCCGTCCCTTACTACTCTTGCAGTCTTTGGCTGAAGCCCCATAAGCTTCTTGATCGCCTCTGAGGTCCTGCCCTTGTCCCGGGCTTCAAAGAACCTCCCAAGGAGAATGAACACGATAATGGTCGCAGCAGTATCAAAATATGCATGGGCGGAATACCCCTGTATCTCAAACACCGACGGAAAGAATGTTGCGATGACGCTGTAAATATATGCAGCGGATGTTCCGACCGCGATCAATGTATTCATGTTCGTGGTCCTGTGGCGCGCTGCTGCTATGGCGCCAGTATAGAACTGCCGGCCAGCCCAGAACTGTACCGGTGTGCAGAAAAGGAACTGCAAGAAATAATTTATCTGTACAGACAGTGAAAAAACTGATGACATGCCTATCCTGTCCCACAACATCAGCACAAATACAGGAACAGTCAGAATTGCTCCGATAATAAGCTTGAACTTCAGATGGCGTAGTTCTCTTTCCCTTTCCTTCCTCTCTTGCTCAACAATGTCTTCCCCTTTTCCGATCTCGACAATATCATACCCGATGTCTTTGAGGGCGTTTTTAAAATCCCTCATCCCAACCTGTGCAGGGATGTATTCAACTGAAGCTTTTTCTGTCGCAAAATTTACCTCAGCCGATAACACCCCGTCCAGGGCAGCAAGGGCCTTCTGCACTTTCTGCACGCATGAGGCACAGGTCATGCCTTTTATTGGTATTGATACTCTCGAAACAGAGACCCCATATCCCATGTCTTTGACGGCTGAAATGAAATCATCGACAGAGACCTCTTTAGGATTGTACTGTATAGTCGCTTTTTCAGCGGCAAGGTTCACAGCAGCATCCTCAACTCCTATGAGTTTTGAAAGCCCCTTCTGCACCCGTGCAGAACACGCAGCGCAGGACATACCTGTTATAGGGAGGTCTATCTTTTTTGTTTGAACTGTATCCATAGTATGCTGTCTTGTACTATATATGAGGACTTATATATTTCGCATAATATTAAATTTTCGGGAATGACAACTCATCGGCTTACCAGGTAACTTTTTGGGAGATAATGCGATGAATTTTATAACATATTATAACAGGCGGGTAAAGGCACAAAGGTGATGCAAGCAAATCTTACCTTTGTGATATTTGAAATTTTAAGAGCTGTACAGGCTTTTCAACGTGCAGCGATATTCTCCTTAACAGATGAATCGTCTTTGATGAGCTCTCTGATCCTTTTTTTCTGCTCCTCCAGCATGTCTTTTATGTCATGCCTTTCTGCAGCATGTTCAACCACCTTCCTGAAGAGTTCATCCTCAGTATATGCAGCGCCTTTCCAGTCACAATCTGATCCCAGATCCTTGCAATAAAATATCTTCCCCATAATGCACCTCCTGCAATCCTTTTCTTAAGTTCAAGTATATCAGAGCAACGGGATATGTCAATGCGACGAGCGCAATAAAACCAGACAGGCAAGGAATGAAGGCAATGAATGAATAAATTGACATCCATATGAAAATGTGATAATTACCTTGTAATTATCTATAAACTATATTACTGGGTAACCGTACGATTGTAGTTTCTACATCAGTCACGTTAACCAAAAGGAGGTTTTTTATGGCAAATTATGTGCTTATAAGACACAAGGTCCGGGACTTCCCGGAATGGAAGCGCGGATACGACGCTCATCTGCCAAAACGCCTTGAATCAGGACTCAGTGAGAAGTATCTTCTTCACGAAGCTAACGACCCGAATGAAGTCACAATATTGTTTGAGGCACTCGATATCAACCGCGCAAGGGCCTTTGTAGAGTCAACAGATCTGAAAGAGACCATGAAGAAAGTTGGTGTCGTAGATAGACCGGAAATACACATACTTAATGGCTGATGCGAGTAAGGCAAACGGTTATCCCTTCGTCATTAAGGCCAGAGAGCCGGTCCTCGTTGACAGGGGAATGGGAATTGATAGTGAGGAGTTTATGAAGGCTCTGGAGTCGATCATTGATCCTAAGGACTTGAGGTGGGTGTGGCTTACCCACGATGATGCGGATCATACCGGCAGCGCGGACAGCCCATGGGTTCATATGGCTGAGCCGAGCAAATTCAGCCAAGCGCTGCACAGAATTCGTCAAATTGCCCCGAAAATGATCTTCTCCGCCAACAATCCTCATTTTCTGCATCTTGCCAGACTATTGATACGTAGGTATTATTATTTCGAAAGTTTCCACAGATTACTGCTTTGCAGGTGTTCCGCCAACTGCTGTTAAGCCCGAATCACATACCCTTTTTCCAGTAAGGGCTTGAGAGGTCTTCAAACACCGCAAGAGCTGCGATGGCGCCCTGGGAAACAGCAGTAACGATCTGCTTTACACCGCCTGTGATATCCCCTGCTGCATAAACAAGAGGCATTGACGTTTTCATGTGCTCGTCCACTTTTATATAACCTTCATCCCCAAGCTCCACCCCAAGCTTCTTTGCCAGTTCATTGTCTGGTTCGTAGCCTATAGCTATGAAAACGCCCTGCACTGCTAATATCTTTTTTTCTCCGGTCTTCAGATTTACCAGTATCACCTTCTCCACAACCTTTTTACCCTGTATTTCCAGGACAACAGCATTCGTAATGACAGGCATGTTCCTCTGAAAAACGCTCTGCTGAAGCCTCTCTTCGGCCCTGAAAGATTCCCTTCGATGCACGATCGTTACATGGGCGCCAAGGCTGTCGAGATAAAGGGCATCGGTCAGGGCGCTGTTGCCGCCGCCAACCACGATGACGTTTTTACCGTCCTTGAAGATATACCCATCGCACGTCGCGCAATAGCTTACGCCCCGGCCTGCAAACGTGTCTTCACCCGGCACATTGAGCTTTCTGGTAGCGGCCCCGGCAGCTATGATCACGGCCCTTGCCTTGTAATTGCCGGCGGTCGTGCTCACCTCAAACCCGCTGTCTTTCTTTTTTATATCGGTTACGCCTACTCCCTGAAGCACCGGGGAATATTCCATGGTCTGTTTTGCCATCATTTCAACCAGCGTCTTGCCGGCTATCCTCGAGAAGCCGGGGTAATTCTCAACAACAGGCGTTATTGTAATTTGTCCTCCAATGTTTGCCTTTTCAAAAATAATGCTCTTCAACCCGCTTCTCTCCGCATATATAGCCGCAGTGAGGCCGGCAGGCCCGCCGCCGATCACAACAATATCGTAGTCCTTCAGGTCTTTCCGGTCCTCAGGCATGATATACTCCACTGTCTTGCCCTGAACGAGTGATTCTATAAAATTTTCCTCAGGCTGAAGCCCTGCAGACAAAAGCGTCTCCCCCAGGAAAGTCCTGGGCACCGACATGGCTGCATACTTTTCCGCAAGGTCCGCGTTCTCGTATATCTCGATCATCTCAACAAAGATCAGGTCTTTCTTTTCAATTGCTGATGAAACAGCATACAGGACTTGCTGCGGGCAATACGGACATGTGGGACTTACAAATATCCTTACTTCTCTTTTTTCCTTCAACCGGTCAAGTCTTTTTTTTGAGCCGTCGGATAGAAGGCTCTTCCCTGTAGACAGCATTAAAAGGGATATGATAAACGAACTTGCCTCTTCTCCGGCAGGAGCGCCTGTGTAACGGATACTGTACCTGTCCGGTTCCAGAAGGATAGTCGGAGACCTCAGCGCCTTGCGCTTTTTTGCATGTTCATCTTTGACGCTGTAAAAGCCGACCTTGATCTTGTCCGTAAGCTGAGAGATGATCTTTAAAAGGTCTACAGCGGCCTCATTGAATACGTCGTTTACGCCTATCTGCGTAAAGACTTCAACAGTAACAGGGTCCCGAAGTC
This sequence comes from Nitrospiraceae bacterium, assembly GCA_003599425.1. GTDB lineage: Bacteria > Nitrospirota > Thermodesulfovibrionia > UBA6902 > UBA6902 > SURF-23. The sequence continues at coordinate 4,871 of QZKC01000034.1, forward strand.
CTGCGAAGGTTTTTTTTAAAGAATTTTTAACGTCTTCTGTTAATATTTCTTTTTCCATCGTTAATAGTTCAATGGCTTCTATTATTTCTTTCAACAAGATTGTATCACAAATGTCCTGGCTAACTCCTTCAATAGTTATAAAGCAGACAGGGAAGTCAGCAGATATGGTTCAGGAACTCCCGGGGTAATTTATTACGGCTTTGCAGTATTGTTGAATTTGAAATAATTAATAATAAGTCGACCGATCTTCGTCCGTGAAGGTTCCCCTGTCTATAAGGGCTTCATCCCTTACTTCAACTGTGTGGCTGAATATCCTGACTTTTCCGTTATGCCTGAATTCCGCAAATACACGGTGCGTGCCTGGCTTCATGAATACAACACTCACAGCGATCTGTCCGTCCACGTTCTGCCTTGAACCGGCGCAGACAAATTCCCTGCGCGATTTGTCCCATGAGGCAAGCAGTATATCAGCGCCTTCCATTTCCTCAGGATATTTGACCGGCGATCCGTTATGGCTTATTTCATAGAGGAACGTTACAACATGTTCAGCATAAACCTTTTCGGGAAAAAGTTTAACATTTACTGAATAGTCTTTGTCCTGCTCTTGAAGCATATCCTTCTCCACACCCTCTTTTATTGAAACATCCTCGCTCAGGTTTATCCATCCATCTTCGGAAGTCTTAAAAACAAATTCAAACCTGTATTTCCCCTGCGACGGAGCATTAAAGATGAATCTGTACCTGCCGGTTTCACTTTCCGGGGAAATATGCCTGAAGGCGTTCAACCCTTTATCGGTAATAAAAACATGCATACCGTTTATGGTCTTTGGAGTTTTTGTAGTGACAGTGAAATTAAATTCTGTAGCGTTACCTGCAATCAGCGGGCTATGATCCATTCGTACTTTGTAATCGCGGGTATTCCGTGCTTTCTTCCATTTGTACTGTTCAGAATCATGGGTATCAGGTATTACCAGCACTTCCTGTTCCAGGTCAAGCTGCGCAAGACATGACGATGCACTGAGAATGAACAATACCGAAAGCAGCAGAACAAGTTTTCTTTTCATATTCACCTCAATGCGTATGCCTCGGCGACATGGGCTGGCCGAGGATAAAAGTATTTATCGCCATGAAGAACAGAGCCAGCGCGGACATGGGAATGAAGGCCCTCAATGCCTTGTCTCCATAAAATCTGACCGCAATCCTGTATCCCGCGTAAAGGCTGAAGATATTCAACACTATTACGACAAGCATCTGAAGCCAGAATATGGATTCATCACCCATGAACGGCGTCACGCTCCAGTCAGGTTCGCCCAGGTTCATGCCGGTGTATTCATTCAGCGTTCTCTGAATCGCAGGCACAATTACCGGGCCTTCTTTAAAAAGGTGGCTGATGTTATGTGCGAGGTGCATGGAAAGCCCGACAGGGATGAACATATACGCAAACTGCACGAATGTTTCCTTAAAGCTCAGCGGCGATTCGGGCCTTGTGGCTATGCGAACAAACAGCGCTGTCAGGGCCAGCGTCAGCGAAGGGATAATAAGCGACCCCGTTGTCAGCACTGTCAATGATGTTATCTTCTCGATGCTCGTGTGTGATGCGGCTCCCAGGGCGCTGATCGGAATCAATCTGCTCACCGAATCCATCCACCTGTGCCAGGGCTCCACCATTTCACCTGTGAGAATAATGGTTATCCCGACAAGCGTCATCGCCAGATATGCCTCATCCATGTAGCCTTTTGCCGCGAGCCACAGGTCTTTTGCAAAGCTGCTGAACCTGATGACGATATTGTCCTGGGAACAGGACTTTATGCATTCGCTGCAAAAGTTGCAGTAATTGTTCCTGTCGAGCGTCATGGGAGTCTGGAACATCGGGCAGGGATAGCTCTTTTCCGTTCCTTTGATGCACTCCTTGACCTTATGCTGCCTGCAAACATCGAGACATTTGTTCCTGAGTTCTAAGGGACTGAACATGGAGTAAATTCCTATCAGCCCACCGATAGGGCATACATACCGGCAAAAGGCCCTCCCTTTAAAAACGACTGCAATGCCGACGGCTGCCGCGAAGAATCCAATAAGGATGTACGCTGTAAGCGCAGGTTTGTTTACTATCCCCCCATAGCTGTCCCACCATGTGAGGCCGAAGAAAAGAAAACTGGACAGCCAGACGTTCCTGATGGGCTTCGGGAAGTTTTTATTAAAACTGAACAAGCGCTGTATCCAGTCCTGCAGCGCGCCATAAGGGCACATCATGCACCAAATTCTGCCAAAAAGCACAAACGTAAAAATGATCCCGGCCCACCAGACAGTCCACATCAGGAGTGTAGCAATATTTCTGTCGCCCATCTGAACATCAAAGAGTCCGGCAATGATAATGATGATGAAAAACGCAAGCATGGGGATCTGAAATACAGGCTGAAACCATGCGGACTTCAAAAACCTCTTTACCGAAGGGATATCGAGGATGTTCATCTTCTGCCCCGTGCTTATATTCATTGCTTTTCGTTTTGAGAGTATCCATGCGCCTGTCAAGCCGCTTAACAGAATGACTCCCACGATAAATAACATTTTATACTGCCGCGCGTTAGAAGCCTCATGGTAAACAATGTTACCGCCATAGATAAGAGGCTCTGCAAACTTTCTCTCCCCAAGAGATTTCAAAGCGATCGTGAATGAATACTCCCCTTCGTCAGGCAAGGGATAGCTCACAGTAAAGGTCCCTGCCTTCTGCTGCTGATGAAGTTTTTTGAACATGCCGAGGTCTATTCCCGTTGTCATTGCAGGTAGGCCGCCGAAATCAAGCCCCTCATCGCTGATGACAGTGTCAATTGACGGTTGCGGCATTGCATGGCCAGCATGCGCTGCACCGGTAGCCACTCCTCCTTTTTTTTCAATGAGAATATAAATCTCTGCATCCAGCACAGGATCGCCTGTCATATGATCTGTCAGTTCCAGCGAAACATCCGGCGTTTTCCCTTTGACATACGTTTCAGGGACGATCTCCATTTTTACATTGGCGCTATCGAGACGGAACTGGAGCGCAGCATGTCCTGATTCATGAACTCCTGCGGCAGAAGCTGTAGATACGACCCACAGGCTCCAAAATAACACAATATAAATAGGCAGACACAGCTCGGCTAATACAGATTGAGGGGTCTGTTTTTGAGCGGTTTTTTTTGCCGGTTTGTGAAGGCAGGAAGTCTTTACAGGCAAAAACCTCGGAGTCCCGCAGGAGGCGGGACGAGAATGAGACGAAAAAACAGACCCGTCAATCTGTATGCGAATAATACGGGATAGGGCTAATTGCAACGCGCCTCTGCTATTTTTTCTTAAACATCTCATTGATGATCAGCAACCCCCTTTTTGCGCCGGAAGCTATCGCCTGCGCGGATTTCTCTTCAAGAGCCGGATAAGATATATCTTCACCTGTCTTAAAAGAGTCGCTCCCCTTTTTCCCCTCGAACTGTTTAAGGAACAATTCCTGTCTTACGCTACCCGCTTCATTGTTCTCAAATATCAGAACTCTTTCAAGAACGCCTTTCCCGCTTACAACGATCCCCATCTCTATCTTCCCGCCCTTGCCATACGCATCAATGAACATTATTGCTGCTGCCTTTCTGAATGGTGCGTCAGGGCCGCTTCTCACTATCGCAAGATAGATTGAAGGCTGGAGGTCTTCATCAGGAAGCTTGCCTCCTGATGCATCTTCAATATTTTTACGCTGCTCATCAGAGACATACAGGTTTCTCTGCTCAAAGCTTTCAGCGCGGGGGAACAAAGCTTTCAGTTTTTCACCAGGCCACACGAGGTCGTGAGCGTAAGCTGTGGAAGAAAATATTATTGACAACAGCAATATACAGGATTTCAATGTCTTCATGAGTAAATGATAGAAAATATTTTTGAATATTTTGTGAACCTTTAAAGCCGCACTGTGCGTAGCCTCAAGGCATTCCCCACTACCGATACTGAACTGAAGCTCATCGCAGCAGCAGCAATGATGGGACTGAGAAGGATTCCGAAAAATGGGTAGAGGACGCCTGCAGCGATTGGTACCCCGAGGGCGTTATATATGAAAGCAAAAAAGAGGTTCTGCTTTATGTTTCTCATCGTGGCACGGCTCAACAATCTCGCCCTGAGTATCCCCCTGAGATCGCCTTTTATCAGAGTGACTCCTGCGCTTTCCATTGCAACGTCAGTGCCCGTGCCCATGGCTATGCCGACATGCGCCTGAGCAAGCGCAGGCGCGTCATTAATCCCGTCGCCTGCCATCGCGACAAACCTTCCCTTATTTTGCAGTTCCTTGACGACATTCGCCTTCTGGTCAGGAAGCACCTCTGCAACCACATCATCAAGCCCGAGCTTCTTCGCGACAGCCTGTGCCGTTGTTTTGCTGTCACCGGTAAGCATCACAACTTTTATGTTGTCCTCATGAAGGCCTGCTATCGCCTCAGGAGTGGTCTCCTTGATCGGGTCAGCCACGCCGACAAGACCCGCTAATTTTCCATCTGCCACAACGAACATTACGGTCTGCCCCTCAGAACGCATTTCCTCGGCCATGCTGCTCAATTCTCCGGGATCGATCTTCTGGTCTTCAAGGAGCGTCCGGTTGCCGAGAGCTATTTTCTTTCCCTCAACAATACCGGCAACTCCCTTCCCGGTGATCGATTCAAAGGATTCCGCGTTCGTCAAATTTATTCCTTTTTCTTCAGCCCCTTTAACAATCGCTGCTGCAAGGGGATGTTCGCTTCCGCGCTCAATACTTGCAGCAAGTTTCAGCAGTTCTTTTTCGTCAAATCCTGAAGAAGGCACAATACTGACAAGCTTTGGCTTTCCCACGGTGAGAGTTCCCGTCTTGTCCACTACAAGGGTATTTACCTTTTTCATTACCTCAATAGCTTCTGCATTTTTGAAAAGCACCCCTAATGTCGCGCCCTTGCCTGTAGCAACCATAATGGACATGGGCGTAGCAAGGCCGAGGGCGCAGGGGCAGGCAATTATAAGCACTGCTACCGCATTGATAAGCGCGTAGGCAAAACGGGGTTCAGGCCCGATCCATGCCCAGATAACAAATGTTATGACCGCTATAGCGACAACAACCTGAACAAAATAGCCTGCCACAATATCAACAAGCTTCTGAATAGGAGCGCGGCTCCTCTGTGCCTCGGCAACCATATGAACGATCTGCGACAGGAGAGTGTCCGCTCCCACTTTCTCAGCCTTCATTATCAGCGCTCCGGTTCCATTTACGGTCGCGCCAATAACACGGTCGCCTTTCTGCTTCTGCACAGGGATAGGCTCGCCAGTAACCATGGACTCGTCAACAGAGCTCGTTCCCTCCTCGACCACGCCATCCACAGGGACCTTCTCTCCGGGACGCACGCGGAGCATATCTCCGGGCTTCACGTGTTCAAGGGGAATGTCTTCCTCTTTTCCGTCTCTTATCCTTCGCGCAGTCTTTGGCGCAAGTCCAAGCAGCGCCTTTATTGCCGCTCCTGTCTTACTACGCGCCCTTAGTTCAAGCACCTGCCCAAGGAGCACGAGGGTTACGATCACTGCCGCGGCTTCAAAATAGACTCCCACCATACCGTCTTTTCCCCGGAAAGATTCAGGGAAAATATCCGGGAAGACCATGGCAACAACACTGTAGACATACGCAACCCCGGTGCCGAGGCCGATCAGGGTGAACATATTGGGACTGCGGTTTATGACCGACTGCCAGCCGCGCACAAAGAAAGGCCAGCCTCCCCAAAGCACAACTGGTGTAGAAAGAATAAGTTCCGCCCATTTGAGATTCTCAGAAGATATGAAACGCTCAATAAACATAAATGCCGGGATATAATGTCTCATAGCGATCAGCACTACAGGGACAGATAAAACAAGGCTGATCCAAAAACGCCTGCTCATATCGATGAGTTCAGGATTTTCTTCCTCCTCGCCTGTTACAGTGCGAGGTTCAAGCGCCATGCCGCATTTAGGGCAGTCTCCGGGTTTGTCGCTGACAACTTCAGGATGCATCGGACAGGTCCATTCAGTTTTAGAGAGCTGCATTGAAGGAACTTCAGCAGGCTCAAGCGCCATGCCTTCCGTCTTCTCTTCTTGCCCCTTGCCCCTCGCCCCTCGCTCCCCGCCTCCCAGGAACGCATCCTGGTTTTTGTCGAACTTTTCCTTGCACGGCATTGAGCAAAAATAGTACGTGGTCCCATTGTATGAAGACGTTCCTGCAACCTCTTTGTCCTCAATGCTCATATTGCAGACAGGATCAGTTACTTTCATGGCTTCTCCCTTCTTTTAACATCTTCTATATAACATCCTCCTGACCACCCAGAATGTCAACAGGCCTGTCGTGCTTAACTGGAGCAAAGGAGACAGGCCGATGCCGAATATGGTCGGCATACCGGGGCCATAGCTCCATTTTCTGAGCACCAGAGCGCCCCGATATTCAATGATAGCGGCAATAACCATACCGGCTATACATATAACGAGCACCTGCATTCCGTCCATTTTCTGAACCCAGAGAATATCTTTCCATAAAACAGCCGTCCCGAGGTAAATCCCCAGGATGATGGAAGCATCTATCAATGAAACATAAAGTATCATCTGTATATATTCACTTACTTCCAGCTTGCACGGTTCATAAAGAAAAGCCTCATGCAGTGACTCCCAGATATAATTGAACAGAAATGAAAGAACAAAAATCAGTGAAAGCGCTAAAACCGCATCTCTAATCTTACTTTGTTCCATTACTATACTAACTACTTCATCATATCTGACATTCTTTCCTGCATTTCCTTCATTCTGTTATGCATATCATTCATTTGCTGTTCTGTAGCCATCCCGCTGTCCATCATACCCGACATCTTGTTCATCTCAGAGCACATGTCTCTCATCATCCCAGACATGCCGTGCATCTTGTCCTTGGGCATATCTCCCATCTTCTCGCCCATATCATGCATCATCTCTGACATCTGGTGCATCATGTCCATCATCCCGTCCATCATATCACCATGCATCATCATGCCCTTGTGCTCCATCATATGCTCGCCCTTCTGCATCATCTCGTGCTTTTGCTCCGTTGCGCCCTTCCCCATATCACCATGCTGATGCTGGCCTTCTGTCATGCCACCACCCATCAGTGCAAAACTGTACGTTGCAGCCACTCCTATAATCAGCACTATCGCCAAAAATATCCGTTTCATTACAGACCTCCTTTAAATTTTCAAGAGTTTAAATAAATACGCAAAGCGCATTCGCTCATTTAACGTATTTCTCAGGTTCTTTGTCAAATTTTTCCTTTTACTTGCCAGTGACTTTGCCCGTATAGATATAATCATTATCCTTAACTTTGCCATGACAGCCAATGCAAGCGTTGACTTTCCCTTCATCGAGTATATTGAATTTATCATCGTACTTTGCCCAGAACCAGTCATTACCTGAAGGATTATAATCTTTCACCTTATACATAACTGTTACAGCGGTGAGCTTCTTGTTTGTGTCGTAATTTTCTTTTACGATAATCGAGCCGTCTTCCATGCCCTTTCCTTTAGTTATTGATCCAAGTGCGGTTTCGTTTACATAAGTCGTCAAAAGAGCTCCGTGTGGTTCTGTTCCCTTGTACAGTTCTCCCTTTCCAGGCCATTTCGCCCATTCCCTGTAAGGCTTGTGAATGGTAATATGATAGCGCACATCGCCTCCGGCAGCCCATGGAATATGTTTAAGAACAGATTCATAAGGAAATACCTTTGGTGATGTGTCAGGATGCACAGCGTACACCGCCAATGCTGACATAGTGATGACCAATGCTGCTATTAATAAAATCATTACGTTTCTTTTCATTGTATCCTCCCTTTAAAATTTTTCATGCCTCTGAGCTTTACAATCTTGAAATTATTTCAGATCTTCACCTCCTTTCGCGATATATGAACCTGCTCCCAACAACTAACACAATCAACTGCTTCCCCCCTATCGGGACGGAATTTTTCTTTCAAACTCTGTCCTGCGTGTTATAGCTCCGCTTGGCACCATACTTGTCAGGTCTATTTTCACCTGAAAGACATAAAGACCGGGAAAGTTCAGTTTAAAAAACTCTCCGTAACCATAATATTCATCCATAGTAATTGGCTTGAGTTTATGAGTGATTGTTTCCGGTGCGGCCTGTGATACTGCTGTGACCCATACGTTCTCATTCTTGATCGGTTTGCCGGATGCTTTTTCTTTCAGCATTATCATTACATGATATTCGCCTTTACCCCCGCCTCCATGCATTTCAGACATGGCTTTTGCCATTTTATGATGGTATTCCTCAGTATGGGTTGAGGGTCTTTCCTTTATCCCGGCTTCAATGTCCTCCCATGAAATAATTCCAAAATCAACCACGATCTCGTCAACAACCTTTTCCTCGGCAAATACGAAAGGAACAAGCAATCCTGATATCAATACACATATGAGAATTATCTTTTTCATATCATGTCCTCCTCCTTCTTGAACCATTATGCTTTCTGATATCTTTCTTCTGAAAACCGGGGGATGAACATCGGAGTTTTCTCCATATACTGTTTATATTCATCCCCGAATAGAGAAATCATCTCACGCTCTTCTCTCTTTGACAAGTGGTAGTAGACAAAAATGAGCACCGGAAACATTAAAGCCGTTATGATAGTCGGCCACTGGATCAGCATGCCTGTCATTATGATAAAAAGACCAGAGTACTGGGGATGCCTTACGTAGGCATAAGGTCCTGTTGCCACAAGCTCTCCTGTTGCGGCATGGATAAGTTTCCATCCCTTCCACATTATCACAAAACCGATCAGTACCAATCCATTGCTGATGATATGAATGACATTCATCATCGCCGCACCGCCGCCCAGGAACGTGAGCCAGAGATGGCCGCTTGCGTGTGAGAAAGGGTTGAGTGCAGGATATTTACTTCCAAGGACTCCCGTGAGGATATAGATGGTCAGAGGGAAACCGTACATTTCCGTAAACAGGGCGACGAAAAAGGCTATGGTTACGCCCATGGAGCGCCATTCCCTCTTTTTCACCGGGGTTAAAAAACTCAGGATAAAAAACACGAAGAGCGCTACATTTACTACTACGAGACTCCAGAACCCGTATGCAAAAGGAATATCTTCGCCATGCATGTTATCCTCCTGTCAGCTACTCTTTACACCACTTTCTGTAAAAGAAATTATATATCGGCACGAAAACAACACCGATATAAATTCCATACAGAAAGCTCTCAATGAGACCGAGAATGAATCCTCTAAAAGTCAGCCACTTGAAAGCCGGGAGCACTGACTCAAGAAACATCGACATGCCGTGCAGCTTCTGCGGCACAATCAGTCCATAGATAACACAGAGGAGATACGAGATTACAAGAAAGATCCCCAATGACCAGCTCACCACTCTCATATTTAATGGCATGACCCACCTCCGGTCTTTTTACCGGGTGTATGCCCTTCATGTCCTTCGTCTTTTTCATCCGGGTCACGTTTGCTGTGCCCTCCATGGCTGCCATGTCCTCCGCAGCCGAAACCGAACAGGTGCATGGCGATAAACAGGATTGCAAAAAAAATGAAGAACCAGTTCTCTCTTACCCAATCCATAATAGCCACCTCCCTCAATAATTCGAAAGGCTACCATTAACCTGCAAAATATTCAACTTCTCATTTCATCCTTTCCTTAACTTAAGCTTATTCCTCAATTTTGAAGTAATTATGAATACTGAGCGTTCTTTTTCTTACACCCTTCTCCCCGCCTGTTCAAGCATTGCGTCAGTTAAATCTACACCTATAATTTTCCCCTCCGGCCCGACATAGTTTTGCAGGAGTGAAAAGTTCAGGCCCGTGCCGCATCCTATCTCTACGACAGTATCTCCACTCTGGAAATCGAGCGCCTGTACGGCCTTCTCACGATATGCCTGCTCCCTGAATCCAATCAGATAGTAAAAATTTGCGGTCACATCATAGTGTTTCGCTCTCCTGCGATAAAGGGCTGATAGTGATGTTTTGTCAGAAAACGCCATACCCCACAGCTCCTTTTCATTTCGCTATCTCTGACAACCGCTTCTTTAACTCATTAATGCTGTGGTGTGCAGCCTTGATTTCTTCATCTGTAGCAGCACCTTTACCCATCATTTCAGACATCCTGTTCATTTCCAAACACATATCCCGCATCAGGGAAGACATCTGATGCATTTTCTCCTTTGGCATGTCTTTCATCATCTCTGACATTCTGCCCATCATACCAGACAACTGGTTCATCATATCCGCCATGTTGCCCTTCATCTGTTCATGGTTCATCATGCCTTCATGTCCCATCATATGCTCATGCATCGTTCCCCCCGGCATTTCTCTCATCATCCCATGGCCCATCTGGGCAAAGCTGTAGGTTGAGGACAAACACAGCATCAGAATTGATAATACAATCGTTTGTTTCATCTTGCTCTCCTTATAAGGTAATTCTCTCGTGTCAGCGTAAGTTGATAGTGTCAGTCTTTCTTTGCAGCACTGTCACTAATCACTGACACCTGTATCCTTTATCTACTGATTTCCCTGTACTCAACCCAGTCAGTCATCTGCACCACTTCACCCTTTGGAGGGAACTGCACTTCTTTCCAGGTATCGATCGTATATATATTTAACGAAATCTGAAGTTCTCGCTTTGGAACAGCTTTCGTGCTCGTCCAGACTTTCCTGCTGTCAATGAAAAAATCCACACGTTCCGGATACCAGTCAAAGCGGTACACATGCCATTGCCTGATATCAAAAGATGGGTCTTTCCAGAGAAACGAGTTGTGAGTCGGCGTCTGACTGTCCCCTTCCATACCCGTAGCTACATACCATGTGCTCAGCAACACAGAATGAGGTTCAGCGGTTATTAGTTCAAAATCGATCTCGTCATGTGTAGCGTCAGTGAATATCTTTGCGATCTCCGAGCACGCAAAGAAACTTGCAACAGCGCCAGGCATATCAGAGACTTTCATCCTCGCCGAATATGAACCATAAGAGAAACGTTCCTGTGTGTAAATGAAGCCGCTTGGATATACCGAACTTTTTGATTCGCCGAGACGGAGATAATTGACGCCCTCAGAGTTTGATACCATGGCAGGGTCCGCCCTGAAGTTATAGAGAGAGAATGTGGCCTCGCCCCATTGGAAGACCGAGAGTTTCGGCGCTGAAAAATCTTCACGGAAATATGGTGTGTCTTCCGGTTCAGATGGTTCGGTGTATACTGCCATAACAAAAAAACCAGCAATTGCAAACAGCAGACAGTTCCTTATACGCATCATCCCCCTACCCGTCAGAGCTACTTATGGCAAATTCTGTTCTAACCGCTTACAGTAAGTACAGCAAGATGGGAAGTCCGGAGAAGAATTGCTCTGTGACACCTTATAAAAAAGTCATTGGTTATGAGTTGCACATCAATCATTTGGAGAATACCCACCGGCCCTTGAACGAAATTCAATAATCTGTCAGTCAGAGAAATTCTGAGACAGCCTTCCCATCTTGCAGGAAAAAAATCAACTGAAAATGACTGCCAGATCTTCAGAGAAGATCCTTTTTTCTCTCCTCAAATTCTTCTTTGTTTAATTCCCCTTTTGCATACCGCTTCTTCAGGATGTCGAGCGCGCTTTCTTCTTTTTTTTCACTTTTAAACCCGCCCGCCACCAGCTTGACCACAAAAACAATCCCCAGGATGACCAGAACCCAGAAGAGGATCATGAATATCCATCCAAACCCAAAGCCCATTCCCCATCCATAATCTCCGTGCATATTTTATCATCTTTCCATTATTTTTCTGCTGCCTGTTTGATTGCGCTTTGGTGGATCTTTTCGATCTGCTCTATGACCTTTATCATCTTCTCTCCAAGGTCATGCAATTCGTCCATTAATCTCTTGTCGAAACCGCCTTCATGATACAACCCCTGCATAGCCTTGCCGTCAAGCATCTCCCTGATCATAGCCTTGCCGTCCTTGATCATGATAGCGCCATGGACTACAGCGTCCTTGTCCAGTTTCTCGGACATTCCCATCTGACCGAGCATCTGCAGGTCTGCTCCCTCAAGAGCCGAACACATTCCATGATCCATAAAGCGCATCATCATGTGCATGTCGTGCAGGCCTTTCTGTTTGACGGTTTCTGCCTGTACCGCAAAAGAAAACAGAAACACCATTGCCGATATAACGGTTATTGATAAAGTTTTCATGGTGGCCTCCTTGCTGTTAAGGGTATTGTGTGATAATTATCTCACCGTTCAGGCCCGAGGTCAATCAAACGGATTATTTATCTTTATTGCCGTCAATAATAGTCGTAATCTGTTTAAATGCTACTTCTTCCCCATTTCTTTGAACGCTTCTCCATGCAGTTTCTCAACTTCTTCTATAACATGAAGCATCCTGTCCCCAAGGGCGTGCAGATCATGCATTACCTTATCATTATAACCGCCTTCTTTATGCATGGCCTTCATTTCACTGCCCGCAAGCATTTTCAGGATTACTGCCTTGCCGTCATTTACCATAGTTGTACCGCGTTCGATCATATCCCTGTCAATCTTGTCCGCACCGCTCATTTGCCCGAACATCATGAGGTTTGCGCCTTCAAGCGCCTGACAAAGGGCGTTATCCATCATACGCATCATCGCATGCATTTCATGCATGGTTTTCTCTTTCTCTGCCTGTCCCGCCTGGGCGGCAAATGAGAAAAGAAGAGCTATAGCTGAAATTACGGTTACTGTTAATGTTTTCATGGCATCCTCCTTAAATTAGAGTTATCATCTCAACATCTGCGCCTATTCAACTTAATGCTCGTTACTTTCATAATCTTATAATCTTTTGAAGAAGTTATGAATTCTAACTTGTTAATTTATATCCAAGCTTATCAATACTGTCCCTTGTTATCCTGTCAAGGTCATCTCTGGAAATTTTCTCGCTGTTGAAATTAATCACGACGTTGCCATCTTCTACGTCTATGGATTCAACTCCGTCCATCTTGCCTATGAATCTTTTCAGAGCCAGAGAGCAAGAATCGCAGACATCCCTGCTCATGGCAAACAAAATCTTTTCCATCAACCACCTCCGAAATAATTTAAGATAATCCTATGCTACAGCCTGACATTTCTCATGAAGGACGCTGTCTCCTCAGGAACAGCCGTATTGATATATATGCCGGACCCCAGCTCAAAACCCGCTGCAAGGGTCAGGCGCGGTATGATCTGTATATGCCAAAGGTAATATATCTTGTGTTCGTCGTCCACCGGCGCGGTATGTATGATGAGATTGTAATCTGGGTTATCAAGGCTGACATACAGTTTCATGAGGATGTTTTTCAGGAGCCGGGAAAGGTCCGTGATTTCAATGTCAGCGATCTTTCCAAAAGATGAACTGTGCACTTTGGGCATGATCCATGTCTCAAAGGGGTAACGTGAAGCAAAGGGGTGAAGCGCTAAAAAAAAATCCGTCTCCTGGACGATTCTTTCTTTGGCTTCAAACTCTGTATGCAAGATATCGCAGTAGAGACACCTCTCGGTATTATCAAAATGCTGCGTTGCTATCTCATACCTTCTCCTGATGAATGGCGGGACGATCGGCGAAGCAACGATCTGGGTATGAGGATGTTCAAGAGACGTGCCTGCAGCCTCGCCGTGATTTTTGAAAATGATGATGACCCTGATATTGGTATCCTTCTTCAGTTCCAGATAACGCTCCCTGTAAACACTGATAAGTTCCTCTACATGGGCTTCTTCCATAAACGGGATGCACTTATCATGAAAAGGGGTTTCAATAACGACTTCATGCCTGCCGTAGCCATGGCTCTTCCTGAAGAGCTTCCATTCATCCCTGTGAGTATTTCCATCGGGTCTCAGGGCGGCAAACTTATTGGGAACAACCCTGATCTTCCACTTCTCCGGTGTGCCGCAGACTGCTGATGCTTCCGGTGTTTTGTCTTCATTCCCCGGACAAAACG
>QZKC01000103.1 GCA_003599425.1 Nitrospiraceae bacterium
ATTATTCATAAACTTGGAGCAAGTATGGTGAGATAACATATTGAGCAATACCTTACCAACTATAAACCTAAAACAGTCTGTTTGCATGTGTATTGTTTACATATTTAATAATCAATTGCGTTCAAGATGTTACTCGAACCATGGCTTGCTCCAAGTTTATGAATAATCTGAGCTAAAGGAGGACGACGATGTCCAGAAACCTGCCATATTGTATATATATATCCCTTTTGACAATACTGATCTTGTTTGGAATTTTTTCAGGTGCGTCTGCACAGACATGCACTGACAATGACAATGATGGGTATTCTATTCAGGGAGGGGCTTGCGGGCCGGTGGATTGTGATGATACGGACTCCAGGGTCTTTCCCGGCGCACAGCGGATCTGCGACGGGAAAGACAATGACTGCGACGGCAGAACAGATTTCAGTACCGACGTGGACAAAGATAAGGACGGGGTGCCCTGGTGCGCGGGAGACTGCGATGATAACAATGCTAACCGTTATCCCGGGAATACCGAACTTTATGGCAGCCCAAAATGCAGCGATGGTATAGATAATGATTGCAATAGCAGGATAGATTCATCCGATCCTAACTGTCAAAACCCATGCCCTGATAAAGACAAAGACGGATATGGCAATCCCGGAAGCCCGTTCTGCGCCAATGGCCCTGCAACTGACTGTAATGACAATGACCCAGCCATATCCCCCGGCGCACCGGATACAACCTGCAACGGCATAGATGAAAACTGTTCAGGGCTGCCGGATGAGGGATTTGTGCCTGCGCCAACAAACTGCGGTGTTGGTGCGTGTGCGTCAACAGGACAGGGAATATGCCAGAGCGGGACGATTGTAAACACATGCACCCCAGGGACGCCGCAGGCAGAAGGGCCGTTCGGGAGCCCGACCTGCAGCGACGGTCTGGACAATGACTGTGACAGCAAGGCCGATGCCGCTGACAATAGTTGTGCTACGCCGTGCCTGGACAATGACGGAGACGGTTATGGCGCCAATGGCGACCCATCATGCCCCAATGGGACATCTGTTGACTGTAACGATAATGATGTCAATATCAACCCCGGCGCACCGGATGCAACCTGCAACGGCGTAGATGAAAACTGTAACGGAACAGCAGATGATCAGTATATCGCGGCATCAATAAGCTGCGGAGTGGGAGCATGCACAAGGGAAGGACAGAGCATATGCCAGAACGGGACGATTGTAAACACATGCACCCCAGGGACGCCGCAGGCAGAAGGGCCTTTTGGGAGTACGTCCTGCAATGATGGTGTAGACAACAACTGCAATGGACTGACTGATGCATTTGATACAGTGAGCTGCAGTTCAAAGGATGTTGATACTGATCAGGATGGTTTCACTCCTAATCAGAGCGACTGTGACGATACAGATTCTAAGGTGTATCCTGGGGCGCCGCGCATTTGCGATGGAAAAGACAATGACTGCGATGGAAGAACGGACTTCAGCACAGATGTGGATAAAGACAAGGACGGAGTGCCATGGTGTGCAGGCGACTGTGATGATAACAACTCGCTGCGTTCGCCGCAAATCACCGAAGGCCCTTTTGGAGCGCCACAATGCAGCGACCTTATTGATAATGACTGTGACAACAAAGTAGATGCAATTGATCCGGACTGTCAGAACCCGTGTCTGGACAAGGACAAGGACGGTTATGGGAATCCCGGAAGTTCATATTGTCCCAGGGGCGCGGCAACGGACTGCAATGATAAAAATGCAAGCATAAACCCAGGAGTAGTGGACAACAACTGTAACGGCATAGACGAAAATTGTTCAGGGACAGCGGATGAGGGATTTATGCCTGTACCAACAAACTGTGGAGTTGGTGCGTGTGGATCAACAGGGCAGGATGTCTGTCAGGGCGGAAACATGCTCAACACCTGTGTTCCCGGAGCGCCTCAACAGGAAGGGACTCTTGGGAACCCGACCTGCAGTGACGGGATAGATAATAATTGCAACGGACTTTCTGATGTATCTGATCCTAAGTGTCTGACAGCATGTATAGATAATGACGGCGACGGATATGGAGTAAACGGCGATCCATCATGTACAAAGGGATCAGCAGTGGATTGTAACGATAGTAACCCGAATATAAACCCCGGAGCCCCGGATGCCAACTGCAACGGTATTGATGAGAACTGCAGCGGGACATCTGATGATGGATATGCAGCAGCAGCAACAAGCTGTGGACTTGGAATATGTACACGTACAGGGCAGAAGACATGCCAGTTGGGGGCAATAGTAGATACATGTATTGCCGGAACCCCGCAGACCGAAGGCCCGCCGGGCAACCCAAACTGCAGCGACGGATTAGACAATAACTGTAACGGACTTGCTGATATGGCAGACAACGCATTTTGCAACCCGTTAAATGTTGACAATGACGGCGACGGATACTGCGAGACAGGCCCCTGCATGGGCGGCGCCGCACCCGGAGATTGTGACGATACCGATAAATATGTGTTCCCGGGAGCGCCACGTATCTGTGACGGCAAGGACAACGATTGTGACGGCAGGAGAGATTTCAGTACAGATGTGGACAATGACAGAGACGGATATGCCCTTTGTAAAGGAGATTGCAATGACAATAATCCGGATGTCAATCCCGGGAAAAAGGAAGGGCCTTACGGGACAGCAACCTGCAGCGATGGTTGGGACAACGATTGCAACGGCAGGACGGATGCGTCTGATCCTAATTGTGCAGCGCCGACATGCGGGACTAAAACATCACCGAAAAACGGCCCTCACTTCTTTACCCTTATGAATCCTGACGGGACCGTAAACGCTAACAGTGGTGCGCTGGACTGCGGCAAGTGTCATAATCCGAATAATTTCCAGGATAACACCAGATACCAGTGTCAGCGCTGTCATGCAGACATTGCGGATACAACTGATACTTTGAACGGGACGCTTAAGGCACAATACCCGCTGAATATGCCATATGGTTATGGCTCTGCACCGAATGTAAAACTGCACTCATCCGCAGTGGCCGGCACAAAATACGGCACCTGGAATCCCGGATGTATAACCTGTCATAACCCTCATCAGGAGGAACAGGACTTGAGGTATGGTACAAACTACGGTATGTATTTAAAGGAGTATGTCTGTTTTGATAATACAGCAACAGGCCAGCATCTTGAAGGCCTCATTCAGTTTACAGCGCAAAGCGGGCCCGGCTCCTTTGCAGACGGGCCGCCTTATAACAGCAACATCTGTGAGATGTGCCACACCAGGACAAACCATCACAGGAGAGATGGTTCAGCTCCGGGAGACAAAGATCAGGCTGGCATTTATGCTGGACATTACGACGGGAACAACTGCACAGCCTGTCATTCACACAGCGATGGCTTTAAGCCAAGCGTATCAATGCCTGCCCCGCATAATGCCCAGGACTGCGCGACCTGCCATGTAACGCAGGATACTTATGTGGCAAATGCCAACATACCGAACAGCGCATGTGACACATGTCATGGGACAGGGAGCACAGGCGGTTCAAGCCTGAAGATTGACAGGCATTTCAGCAGCACTTATACAGACCCGTCCACCGGAACACTGATGGACATCAAGTGCGTTGAGTGTCATAACCCGATGAGCGTACAGACAAACTTCAGGGGCAATACAAACCTGAAATTCATCAGGAGTATTATCAGGGGAAACAACATAGCATTCGAGGCATATTCAGGGCAGTACAGCTTTGCTGATGACGCTAACAAGCCGGCAGATATGACGACGGCCAATTATGTGTGCAATACATGCCATTCACAGACGAACCACCATCAGAGCGACGGGACAGCTCCGGGGGGACAGTCCCATAATGACGGAGCGAACTGTGCTTCATGTCATCCTCATGCCTCAGGCTTTAAACCGAGTGGGGGAGCCTGTGGAAGCTGTCATGATGTCCCTCCGCCTACCGGAACTCATCTGAAGCACTTTGGCGGCACCATCGACCAGGCTGTATATGGAAGTACATCTATAACACCGGATATCATTTCCCAGAGTACAGTGTACATAATGAACTGCGGCAATTGTCACCCGATGGATATATCAAAACATATGAATGGAGTAACAAACAGCGGAGGCGGCTCTGCAGAAATAGAACTCTACAACCCGTCTGCGCCTGCTGGTTCCCTGAAGGCCTTAAATCCACCGGCTGCTTTTTATACGCCTGGGACATCAGTTTATGCAGACAGCAAAGGGATGTTGTATACCATGGGAACATGCAGCAATGTCTACTGCCACAGCTACACAAAAACTGTAACTTCCGGAGAGGTCCCGCTTCCTACGGTGCCTCCTTACTATCCGCCGCTGGTATACAATCCGCCATGGGAGAGCCTTGTTGTAAAAACGACTGAATACAAGAATCCCCAGTGGGGGATGGGTTCACTAAACTGCAGCGGCTGCCACGGAAATCCTACGATGACCTCTTATCCCACGGTCTCGGCTGGAGCAGGCGACAGTCATGGGTGGACAGACAATTTTGGTTTTATCAGTCTTCACGTATGGAATATGGGTTTTGCTCCTCTGCAGTGTTACACCTGTCATAGCGATACGGTAAAGGCCGGAGCCACCTGGAGCAGGACAGAATTCAGCATCGTATACGGCAATGTCCCGATCTATAATGCTGCAAAGCATGTGAACGGCAAGAAAGATGTTGTTTTTGATCTTGCTCATGGTTACTACTCTGGTAATGTGAAGTTGACCGGCGCAGCCTTTGATCCTGTAACCAAAAACTGTTCAAACATTATATGTCATGGACCGCAATCGCCTGTAAAGTGGGGGACCCCCTACAGGTCGTGGAATGGTTACGAATGCAATGTCTGCCACCAGTGGTAAAACTCGCAGTAGTGAAAATCAATGGAATCTAAGATGAGTGATACGGCTGGTTACCGGTTTGACCCGTATCCAATGGAAAAACAGGGAGCATTAAACCAGAAAAGGGCTTTTGAGAGAATACTTGCCAACGTAGATATAAGAATTTTCTACAATGCAATGTTTTACAGGGGGCTCATGGTAAACTTATCAGAGAAAGGAATGTTTATAAGAACCAGCCAGAGTTTTCCTTCTGAAGCAGTATTACCTGTGGTAATCAATTCCGGGGAGGAGATTTTAACTGTTCTCGCCAGGGTCAAGTGGATAAAAAAAACGGGTGATTATCAGGATGGAATCGGTGTCGAAATAATGAGTCCGTCAAAGGGCTTTATGGAATTTATCAGCAGTATAAAGGCTGTGACGTAGATCATTACCGCTAATCCAGCTTGTGGCATTTATTGCACAACTGCCTCTGATGCCTTCCGAACTCTGCTGACATATTCCTGCCGTAGTAACTATGCAGCACATCATTTCCGCTTACCCCGGTGTCTCCTGAGCGGGGATGTGAATCAGCAATAAATGTTTCATGAAAATCCCATCTCCCGATATTCCGGAATGCTGAAGCATGCGCCCTGTGGCAGGTAAGGCATGAGCGCTGCCGGGTTTTAGCAAGAGAGGCGCTTGAACAAAAAACAATGCCATTACAACCGGCAGGATCATTTTCATTTTAATCAGTCCTGTCATGTGTATAAACTGCCCCGCACATAGAATTTTATAATGAACATATATCACGTTTTATTTCATTGAGCAAAAGTATTTGACATCTTTTTAACTGCCCTTATCGTCCGGGTTGACAGACCATGATTACTAATAGTTCTGTTCATATACGTATCCCTCAATCTCTTGATACTTCCTTCTATCGTCTCATTTATATGAAAACTGTAGCCTTCATTATTCATTAAATTGATCCGCAGACAGTTGCCAACACACCGAAAACGTTATATGCTTTAGGCATGGGTAAATATATCAAAATAAAGACCGCAGCCGTCGTATTAACCGGCCTTGCCTGGATGTCGTTACATGCCGCAGCGCAAACATGCACTCCAACTACTCCTGATATGCTCGGCCCTTTTTATAAGGAGGGGGCGCCTGTCCGTTCAAGTGTTGGAGCGGGGTATGTCCTGACCGGGACGGTCAGATCATCCGCGGACTGTAACCCGGTCAGTAATGCAAAGATAGAATTCTGGCTGGTTGGGCCGAATGGACAATACGATGATGAGCACAGGGCAACATTATATTCCGGCAATAACGGGGAGTACAAGTTTGAAAGCAATATTCCTAAGCCATATTCCGGTCGTCCTCCGCACATACATGTTATGGTCATGGCAGAAGGGTTCAGCCATCTGATCACACAGCACTATCCGGAGGAAGGGGTGAAAAGCGCGTCATGGGATCTTGTACTGATTCCCTCCGCTCAGAAATACTGATAAATGTATTTAACCGCGAGGAAGAGGATCAAAACCCCCAGTGAAAGTTTCAGCAACCTCTGCGGAATATATTTCTGGAGTCTTGCGCCAAGATACATGCCAGCAAAACCACCGATACCGAACAGAGATCCAAGAAGCCAGTCCGGTGAAGTGGCAAGCCCCTCCTTTGCCGGGAGTAAACTATAAAAAATTACTCCAGCAATCGATGTTATGAATGTTCCCATCAATGCTGCACCGGCGACTGTATAGACTGGGAGGTGAAAAACCGCCACACAGAATGGCGCTATGATCGCCCCGCCCCCTATTCCATAGGTGCCGCCAATAATGCCCACGATACATGCAAGAAAGAACATCGCTGCCGTGCTGAAAGAAAAGCGTTCCCCCCAGAATTCATATTCCACTCGCGTCAAAGAGAAAGAAACGGTCCGTACGACCGCTTCCTTTGGGATTCCTGACGCGAACCGCGTGTATTGCTGTTTTTTTATTTCTTCTGTCCTTTGTCTGAATTTCTCCTCGAGAGAGATCATCTGATCTCGCTGTAAGGTTTTTGTACTTAAGGATACCAGGGGAACTGTCTCATAAAGAAGTCGGCCTCCAATATACAATAATACACACCCAACAAAGAGCTTGAAGACCGAGGGGTCAGGAAGATAAAGTACCCTGAGGTAATATCCGATGAACACTCCCGGTAAAGTTCCTGCGATCACCACCCACGTGAGCGGCCAGGCCATACGGCCTTCCTTAATGTATCGGTACACCCCGCTTGGAATGGCAACAATGTTATATACAAAATTGGTCGCGCTTACCGAGGGGCTTGTGTATTTGAGGACGCTCATCTGAAAAGGAAGGATCAGAAATGCACCGGACACCCCTCCCATTGATGTGAAAAAGGAGATAACAAAGGCAACAAGTGGTGGGACTAATAGAGATGTCTTAACACCGGAAACAGGGAAAAGGAACTCAAGAATGTCCACGGATACTCCCGATTAAATGTATCCGGAGCAAGCCGTGGTTCGAGAACATCTTGAAAGCAATTGATTATTAAATTTATTTAGTGCACATGCAAACAAAATGTTATCAGGTAACGATGCCAAGGTATTGCGCAATATGTTCTCTCACCATACTTGCTCCGTCTTATGCTTTTTCAAGTATCTCTGCCCCTTGTCCAAGCTAATTGCAAAATTAATTGTTATCAATACCGCAAGGTCGCCTTCAAACGTCTTGGATTGAGCAGGAGATCAAGTCCGTCAAGAATGCTTTTGACATGCACATCTCCGGCCATGAGAATATCAACAGCGCACCCTTCTCCACCTGCTACCGCTATCCCGATACGGGCGACTCTCAGCATTTTCCGATCATTATTGCCGTTGCCGAATGCGACTACAGAAGCAGAGCCGAGCTTTTCTACATACTCTTCTTTCTGGAGGTCATGATATTCCCCTTCAAGGACATGTGCAGTACAGGGGATGTCTTTCAGTTCCGTGATAGCCGTTCCGAACGTATCTGATGTCAGTACGTGGATATTAAGAAAGTCTGATAACTTGATCAGCCTATCCTTGACGCCGGGAACCAGTTTTCCATCAAAGGATAAAGTCCCCGTGTAATCAGTGACAAGATGCTGCAGCTTGACAGCTCCGAACCCGGGTATGTCGATTTCGAGCATTGTGCCCCTTTTCAGATAAGTGGTTGCGTAATAATATCAAAAAAGGGGAAGGATATGCAAAAGAATTTATATGACAGGCAAGGTTATCCATAGT
The DNA here is from genome assembly GCA_003599425.1 of Nitrospiraceae bacterium. GTDB lineage: Bacteria > Nitrospirota > Thermodesulfovibrionia > UBA6902 > UBA6902 > SURF-23. Next base: position 8,086 of record QZKC01000103.1, read on the forward strand.
GAGATCCATTCTCATGGAAGGCACAAAGGGAAGGCTGGAAAAGGATTTCTATACGACACCTTTGAAAAAAAGACTTCGAATCTTATCGAAAGGTTGCATCTGTAAAATGAAAAGACGAAATGCGAGCAATTCTGTCGATTATAGAAATCCGGAGCCAGGCTTCCCTTAGTAGATTTGAACATAATAAAAATACATGAATCACTCTTCTTTTGCGGGCCGCCAGGCCCGCGCTGCTTTTTTAGATGACACCCGATGTTTTTCCTCAAGCATCTTTTCCCTGGCCCGTTTTGAACGCTTGCGTTTCTGCCGCCTGATCTTTGCAATACGCTGCTCTTCCTCACTCTCTTTGCCTTTAATAAAGCGGTCTACTTTCTGGAGAAGAATAACTCGCGCATAGTATCTGTTCAGTCCCTGTGAACGCGACTTCTGGCATTTTACCTCTATCCCAGTCGGGACATGCTTCAGATGCACGCAGGTTGAGGTCTTGTTGACGTTCTGCCCGCCTCTGCCTTGCGAACGGACAAACGACTCCTCAAGGTCATTTTCATGAATGCCGAGCGCTTCAAGCTTCGCCATCAGAGCCTTTTCTTTTTCAGGACTTACCGGGAACATGGTTCATTATAAATGATTCTTGATTCTATTAGATAAATCTTGACAGAAATCAGGGTGCTGTTTAGTATAATGGCGAAGCAGTTCTTCTTTAAAAAGCGGACGGAAACACATTCCTTATAAAATAAGGTGGGCAGGTAATGGCTAAAAAACCAACAAAGAAATCCGCAAGCAAAACTTCTCAAAAACCCATTGAACAATACGAGCACAAGGACAAACAGCGACTGAATAACCCGCCTGTTGGTTTGGTGGATGCTCATACCGACAATGGCGGAGCAAAGAAGAAGCAATACGCTTATGACCCGCACCTTGATCCTCAACTGCAATGGGCAGGCAAGGCCGAGCACACCAGTTTTGAAGTGCCTACCGTAAGCCTGCATGTGCATGAGCGTATAGACCCGCGCAGGATTATTGAAACCGTCAGAAAGGAAAAGGAGGCTGACAGCCAGCAGTCATTGTTTGAAGCAGATAAGAAGCCCCTCCGCGAAGCCATTGAGTTTTACAAGCACAAAGAGAATTGGTCCAACCGCCTTATTGCTGGTGACAGTTTGTTGGTGATGAACTCCCTGCTGGAGAAAGAAGGCATGGGCGGCAAGGTGGCGGGACAACGTCATTGCCGTTTAAGCCGGGCAAGGCTGTGGCTGTGAAGATCATTGATGCGCGAGGCATTGAGAGCTTGAAGATTATAAGGATATAAAAGGAAAAGGCCATGAGAATATCAAGAATAAAATTAGTAAACTGGAAAAATTTCAAAGAGGCAGATGTTGAATTAAAACATCGTGCATTTATTGTCGGACCAAACGCGTCAGGGAAAAGCAACTTTCTGGATGCCATCCGATTCCTGCGTGATATTGTGAGACAAGGCGGAAGTCTGCAGGAAGCTGTCAGGATAAGAGACGGGGTATCTAAAATACGATGTGTCGCTGCTCGAAGGAATTCCGATATAACTATTAGGAGTAGAAATAACGAATATAGAAGACATACCTGAATGGAATTATGAACTGACTTTCAATCAAACAGGCGGAGGCATAGCAGATTTAAGGGCAGTTGTAAAAAAGGAGTTCTTAAAGAACTTAATCACAGGCAAAGTCCATATTGACAGGCCTAACGGCAAGAAAGAAAGTGATTACTTGCATGAGTTCACTTATATTGAACAGGCGACTGTCAATGAAGATTTTAAAAATTTCATCGGTTTCTTAAATGAAATATCGTATCTGCATTTAATCCCGCAATTAGTGAGAGACCCGAAGTCATTTTTAAAAACAAGCAAAGGTGAAGATTATTACGGAAGAGATTTCATGGAGAGAATTCTTGCCATGAACAAACACACACGGGATGCTTACCGCAACAGGGTGGAGCGGGCATTAAGATATGCTTTGCCCAATCTCGAAAAACTGGAATTTAAGCCGGATGAAATGGGAATTCCCCACTTTGAGGCTACCTTTAAACAGTGGAGAGGTAAGGGGGTCAAGCATCAGGAAAAGCATTTTTCTGACGGCACCTTAAGGTTTATTGGTTTATTTTGGGCGTTACAGGACGGAACAAAGCCCATATTATTAGAGGAGCCTGAATTATCGCTTCACAGCGCAATCATTCAGCGCTTAGCCGATGTAATTTACAAATTGCAAAAGAAGAAATCGGGCAGACGACAAGTTATTGTTACTACTCACAGCCATGAAATTCTGAATAATCAGGGGATCAGTGCAGAGGAAGTTTTACTGATAACCACAGAAGGAGAGGAAGGCAGCAAAATTATTTCATCGGCTTCCTTACCTGAAGTTAAAGCGTACTTGAAAACCGGGAATACGATAGGAGATTTTGTAATCAGCAGAACAGCTCCAAAAAATATTCACCAGTTGACCCTTTACGATTAATATCATGTTAATACAACCCGTTGTTGAGGATATAGTTCAGGAGCAGATTCTTTTAAGGGTATTCAAAAAATACAGACCTGACTTAACGCTTTATTCCGCTCTCGGTAAAAAGGGAAGCTCTTATATCAGAGATAAAATCAGAGGATTCAATGAGGCAAGCAAGCATGTTCCTTTTGTTGTAATGACAGACCTGGACAGAAGGCCTTGTCCACCCGCATTGATTGAAGACTGGATAGATTTTTCTTTGTCATCTTCAATGATGTTCAGGATAGCAGTTGTTGAGGCCGAGGCCTGGTTACTTGCTGACAGAAAAGGCATTAGTAAGTACCTTTCCATACCGGCAGAGAAAATTCCGCACAATAGTGAAGCAATCGAAAACCCGAAAGAGTTTATTGTTTCGCTTGCACGAAAATCCAGAAATAAAACTTTAAGGATGGATATGGTTCCTGAAGGAATATCGGCAGTTGGGCCAGGGTATAATCTGAAAATGGTTGATTTTACTTTACGCTACTGGAATATTGATGAGGCATTATCTAATTCTCGAAGTTTAAAAAAGGCTGTCACGCGAATCAAAGAGTTTCTCAGAATGACTTGAAGAAAAAGCTGATTTCGGAAGGTTATTTTGAAGTGTCCGAAAAAATCGGACAGTTGAAAATGTCTGCTCCTGACGGCAAAATGCGTCTTACCGATTGCGCCAATACCGAGACCATATTCCGCATTATCCAATCAATTCCGTCTCCAAGAGTTGAACCGTTGAAACGATCCAGCATTGAATTTTATCCTCTCAATGTGCTATAAAATTACACTCTTTGCTCTTGCCGAGTGAGGCAAGGGCATGCCTTTCCGCATGAGACGCATTTGCGGGAAGAGACAAACCACAAGGAGGTTCATATATGAACTATTATGAAAAGGTCATGATCATTGACCCGAATCTTGACGACAGCGCTGCACGGGATACTGTCTCAAAGATCAAAGACGTCATCACCAAAAACAGCGGCGAAATACTTAAGGAAGACAACTGGGGACGCCGCAAATTAGCCTACGAACTGAACAAGCATCAGAAGGGGAACTATATCCTGCTTCTTTTCAAAGCTCCTTCCGCTACTATCCTGGAAATCGAAAAAATGTGCAAGGTGCTTGATCCCATCATCAAATTCATGATCGTAAAGCTCACCAAGAAAAAACAGATAGAGGCCGCACTCGCAACCCAGGCTCAGGCGGCGAAGAGCAATGTTAAGGAGGCCGTAAAAACCGAACCTGCAAAGGAGGACAAGGCTGATGTTCAATAAAGTAATCCTCATCGGCAATCTTACGAGAGATCCTGAACTTAGATATACTCCGCAGGGTACTTCCGTATGCAATTTCGGCATCGCTGTTAACAGGAAATACAAGCAGGGCGAAGAAATGAAGGAAGAGGTTACGTTCATAAATGTGGTTGTTTTCGGCAAGCAGGCTGATACCTGCGGGCAATACCTGAACAAAGGCAGCGCAGTCCTCATTGAAGGAAGGCTGCAGGAAAGGCGCTGGGAGACAGAGGACGGACAGAAAAGGAGCAGGCATGAGGTCGTTGCCCAGAGTGTGCGCTTTCTATCAAAGAAACAGGGCACTCCTGATGTCGATTCTTCTGAGATGTCAGCACCGGATGAAACTACTGAAATGGAACCGTTTTAAATGGACAGCGAGCGAATTCTCCGTGGTCTTGCCGCGGGGTTAGCGAGCGAATGTAAAAAAAGAAATTCCTTGGCCTCTGCCGCAGGGAAGATCAATAAAGGTTGCAGATAAGTTTACAGGTAACGATAAACAGGATATAAAATAAATATAAAAGGAGCAAATAAATTGCAAATCAAAAGATACCAGAGAAGAAGATACTGCAAGTTCTGTGCAGACAAAAATGTGGTCATTGACTATAAGGACATCAGGGCCCTCAGGAGTTATCTGACCGAGAGGGGCAAGATGGTGGCCGGGAGAATGAACGGCAACTGCGCAAAACACCAGAGAGAGCTTGCGCGGGCAATAAAGCGGGCGCGGAATATAGCTCTCCTGCCGTTTGTAGAGAAGTAATGCGGGTCCCGAAGGGCTGGGTGCCCATAATAGCAAAAGAGATCGTTGAGGAGCTTCTGAAAAGAAATATGATCGAGCTGCAGGGATCCAAAGAAAAGGCCGTGGAATCACTGCAGGAGATCATGCTCGCAGAGCTTACGGTCGAAGACCGGCTCAATGAAGAAATCCGGGGCATGCTGAAAAAGTTTGAACCTGAGATTGAAAAGGGGCGAATGGACTACCGGAAGCTTTTTGATCTGACAAAACAGAAACTCGTAAAGGAGCGTAATCTCGTTCTATGAGACTCTCCGATGACAAAATAAGCCACCTCACTCACCTTTCCCTGAAAGGGCTCCTCGACAAGAAAATCATTACTTCCTTGACTGAAGAAAGCGCTATCAGACGGGAGATAAAAAGGATCATTGTCAAGGAATTAAAACTCGCTGAAAGCATCGATGAATCCATCAGGAAGAAGCTCCAGTCCTATTCAAAGAAGATCCCTGAAGGCTCTCCTGAATGGGATGTGCTCTACCATCGTTTCTTTCAGGAAGAGTCAACGAAAAAGGGCCGTATTTAACTAAGATAAAAGCAGGCTCGTCCCCGGCGGGTAATTATTTCTTCAAAAAAAGTCTTTTCATTATAAGCACCACTGTACCGATCACACACCAATACGCGAACAGGTCGCCGTATGTTGTATAGGAACTTCTCTCATTTCCGGGGACTATCTTTTCTGTCATTGCCGCTTCGACAAAGATATCGCTCTTGTTCAGTATCCTTCCCCTGCTGTCAATGAATCCTGAAATGCCTGTGTTTGCGGCCCTGACAACGGGCACTCTGTTTTCGACCGCTCTGAACACGGCCATGGAAAAGTGCTGATACGGCGCCGCAGTACGGCCGAACCAGGCGTCATTCGTGATCGTCACCAGTACATTCGCACCCCTGTCAACAAAATTCCTGACGAGTCCCGGAAAGATTATCTCATAGCAGATGAGGTTCCCGATCTTTGCAAAGGGCGTTTCCATTACTGCATATTCTTTCCCCGGAAGGAAATCGCCTATGCCGACAGTTATTTTTTCTATGAAAGGAAAGAAGTTCCGCAGCGGGACATACTCACCATACGGCACGAGATGGATCTTGTCATACATCGACAGTACCTTCCCTCCCGGAGAGAGCAGGACAGCGCTGTTGGAAAGGCGGGCGGTGTCTTTGGCGACCATGGCCCCGAAAAGCAGATATGTGTTGAGCTGCCCCGGCAGGGCAGTGATCTCCTGAGATAACGATGCGTCATCCCCGAATATGAAAGGCACTGCTGTCTCAGGCCATACGATCATGCCAGGGGAAGCAGATGAAACTGAGAGGGAGAGCCTTTTATAAGTGTCAATCACTTCACGCTGAAATCGTGCGTCCCATTTCTTGTCCTGGGGAATATTCCCCTGCACTACGCTGATCTTTATGTTTTCCCCCGTGGTGATGTCTCCCAGTTTTCCGAACCCATACAACAGAACCACCGCCATCACAGCACCATATATGATAATGCTGAAAGTGAGCAACCATCTGGGGAATAAGGGTTCCTGCCGCATTCTTCTCGGCCAGGATATCACTGCATCAAAGATCACGCTGTTTGTTGCGACAACAAGGAACGAGACCCCGTATATCCCCGTGGTGTCCGCGATCTGGATAAGGGGAAGAAACCTGTACTGGGAGTATCCCAAAGAAGCCCATGGGAAACCAGTAAAGGCGTAGGTGCGCAGGTATTCAAGGGTAACCCACACAGCAGGAGCAATGATCATGGAAGGGACTCTTGAAGACCGTGCTATGAATAAGAACAATGCGGAAAACGCTCCAGCAAACAGAGACAGATACAGACAAAGCAGGACAAGTATCAAAATGCTCAGCGGAGCCGCGATATACCCGTAAAAATACATCGAATGAAATACCCAGTAAACGGTCCCGAGAAAATAGACAAAGCCAGCGATCATCCCAAGGAAAAAAGATGTTTTAGTGTTTTTCCCCCATAGGGCGATGAGGAGCGGGATAAGGCCAAACCATGCAAGGGGATAAATATCAAAAGGCGGAAAGGAAAAAATTAACATGCCTCCTGATATCAGGGAAAGGAAGATATCACTTTTTTTGATCATGCTATGCCCATAGATTTTTTCCGGCCCGTTCAGGACGGGCAAGGCTAAAAAAAAGAGTAGTTAAATCCTAAACAATTCAGGGCATAATTTCAAATGATTAAAGATAGGGAGGGTTAGACGTCCAGGAAGAAAGATTTTTTACGTAATAGTTTTTGAAGAAATATTGACAATTAAAAAAACTATCGGGTATAGTGTCCAGACGGGCAGTTAGCTCAGTCGGTAGAGCAGAGGACTGAAAATCCTCGTGTCCGCAGTTCGATTCTGCGACTGCCCACCATCCACCCTTCTAACTTATGCATCTTCTTCCTGAGCTTCAGAGAAAATTGGGATGTGGAAGACCTTGCTCATGAACTCTCTTGTACGGGGATGCTGCGGATTGACGAATATGTCGGGGGGGCTTCCGATCTCAAGTATCTCACCGCTGTCCATGAACACAACCCTGTCAGCTACCTTCTGCGCAAAGCCTATTTCATGAGTGATAACGACCATGGTCATACCCTCCTTTGCAAGGGAAATCATTACGTCCAGCACATCATTTATGAGTTCAGGATCCAGCGCTGACGTGGGTTCGTCAAAGAGCATCACCTTTGGTTCCATCGCGAGGCTTCGTGCTATGGCAACGCGCTGCTGCTCCCCCCCTGAAAGCTGTGAAGGAAAGGCATCACATCTGTGCGAGAGTCCAACCCGCTCAAGGAGCTTTATCGCCCGTTCACGTGACTGTGCCTTGCTTAAGCCTTTTACCTTATGGGGAGCGAGCGTTATGTTTTTCAGCGCCGTCTTATGGGGGTAGAGATTGAAATGTTGAAAGACCATGCCGACTTCCGCGCGGAGAGCTGTAAGGTTTGTCTTGGGATCAGTAAGATATTTACCGTCTACAATTATCTCACCATCGTCGATCGGTTCAAGCTTGTTGATAGTTCTCAGGAGGGTGCTCTTGCCGGCTCCGCTGGGGCCGCATATTACTACAACTTCGCCTTGTGAAATCTCCAGGTTGATGCTTTTTAAGATATGGTGACCGTTAAACCATTTGTTGGCATTAATAAACTTAATCAAACTGTTAACCTGTTCCCATGTGAGGCATAGAGGGATTTAATTAATTGCGCGCATGGGCAAGTACTATTATTTCAAAAGATGCGTTTTTTTGTCAATGTAATTAACCGAAGTATATTGTATTTACAGTTCAATTAATTCTGTTTCCTGGGTAACGGTATCAAAGATCATGATCGTTGCACTTTCCCCAAAACCGTGAGCTGTCCCCGGGTTGAGAAGTAATGTTTTCCCTTCAGCTCTTCTCATGGATTGATGAGTATGCCCAAACAGCACAACATCGTATTCCTGACAGGCGATCAAGGCATCAGTTATTTGAGGTTCTGTCCCGTGATAACAGGCAAACTTCAGATCGTCAGCCTCGAACTCATAAAAATCTCCCTTTATCTCCCCGCTGATCTCATGGAATGCAGCCATCAGCCTGAACTTGTCGCCGTCATTATTCCCAAATACTCCAATGAGATTGATGCCCCGGAAGGCCCGGATCGAATTGGGATTGATAAAATCGCCGAGATGGAGGACATATGCAACGTTTTTCTCTTTGAATATCTTCACGCTTTTCTGGATATTTTCCAGGTGATCATGTGAGTCTGATATGATGCCGATTTTCATGGATACTTTACGCCGTTTGCCAGAAAATATCTTTTTATAAGGCCCTTGTCAAATCGTTTTGGACATGTTTAATTAAAAAAATCAGAATTTATATATGACCATTCCCGTTAAAAGCTTTGGATAAAAATAAGTAGACTTGGGCGGCATTCTCTCGCCTGCAAGGGCCACGTCTTTGACGTCTTTTATTTTTGTCGGGTTCAGAAAAAAAACAGCCTCAAAGGAGCCTTTGCGGGCCCTTTCCACAGCAATATCAGGGGCCATCTCGTATTCATAATGCTCAATATTCAGCAGTTTTTCAAAGATCAGTTTGTGAAGCACGGATACGTCAAGGTTTTTCAGGCATGCGGGAAGGTCCACTGTGGTTGCCGCATTGTTCAACAGAAGGGCATAGTAGGCATTGGAATTTGTAAGGAACATCCCAAATGCATGCGTGCTCTTCTGTATGGTCCGAAACATTTCCTGTCTTATCTGTTCCTCACTCAGGCCTTCGGACTTTATTTTTTGTATGGTGAAATATTTTTTTAGCACTTCTTTGGGATTGATATCAGAGTTAATCTCCACTATCCGGTGTGTCGGCAGAAGGGTCAATCCGTCGTCTTCCATGTTGGCAAGGAACATCATGGTATAGTTGTACGGCTCTTTGCCGGTCTTCATAATACCCTTTTCCTGCATCTCTTTCCTGTATTTAAGAGCGGTTTCATACCGGTGGTGGCCGTCTGCAATAAAGATGTCTTTATCAGACAGTTCCTTGCGTATGATCTCTATGGAGGACCTGTCGTTTATACGCCAAAGCCTGTGCAGGAAACCGTCGCCATTCTGAGCTGCGATATACGGCATCTCTCTGATGATACTTTCAAGGATAGATGAGGCGAGTCCTTCCTTGCTGCTGTACAGGGAAAAGATCGGACTGGTATTTGCATGGCAGTAGCGCAGGATATTCAGCCTGTCAGACTTGGGTTTTGAATAGGTCATTTCATGAGGGTGGATCTTTCCTGAGCCAAGTTCTTCAATCCGTACTGCGCCGAGAAATCCCCGTGTCTTTTTCTGTTCGCCGTTTATTTCGTAGCGTATCTCATAACAATAAAAACAAGGCTCTTCATCATTGACCAGCACGCCTTCCTGAAGCCAGTCAGAGAGGAACCTGAAAGCCCGTGTATAGCGGTTTTCATGCTCATTATCCCGGTCCTCATCTTTGCCAAAGTCTATACGGATGATATTGTGAGGGCTTTTCTTATAGAGGAGTTCCTTGAATTCAGGCGTAATGACATCATAAGGAGGCGCCACGGTTTCAAAGGCGTTAACCTTTTGCGGATTATATAACACACCTTTAAATGGAATTAAGTCAGCCATATCTAAATTCCTAATCTCCTTCAAACTCCGTGAGACAGTAGGCCTTGTATCCTTTTTCCTTTAATTTCTTTTCCCCGCCGACATCAGGAAGGTTGACTATGAAAGCCATTTCAGCAATAGCGCCCCCGAGCTTTTCAATAAGGGCAGCAGCAGCAAGGGCTGTCCCGCCGGTTGCCAGGAGATCATCAACAAGAAGGACTTTATTGCCTTTGGAAATGGCGTCCTTATGTATTTCTACAGTATCGGTGCCATACTCAAGTTTATACTCGTGCCTTACCACCTCAGCGGGGAGCTTGCCGATCTTTCTGATGGGGACAAACCCCTTTCCCAGGGTATAAGACAAGGCCCCTCCGATGATAAACCCTCTGGCCTCGATGCCGGCGATTATATCGAAACTGATGTCGCCCTGTATATACCTCTGGGTTAAATTATCGATCACGAGCCTGAAACCCACTGGGTCTTTGATGAGCGTGGTAATGTCCCTGAACATGATGCCTTTTTTGGGATGGTCAGGGATAGTCCTTATTTTTGATTTGATGGGCATAGCGTCTCCTTTTCGGAAATTTGAAATTTATTTCATGCAGATATCATCATATTTTTTTATCTTCGGGATGACATGCAAAAAAAGCTTTATGACGTTGCTTGCATTTTTCTTCATGGTAGAAAGGATCATTTCCCAGGTCACCGGCTCTTCTTCCTCATGCCAGCAGTCATAATCAGTCGACATTGCTATAGCAGCGTAATGCATCTTTTTCTCTCTCGCGAGGGACACTTCAGGAACAGTGCTCATATTAATGACATCTGCATTCCAGCTCCTGAACATGTGGCTTTCTGCTTTGGTGGAAAAACGGGGGCCTTCAATGGTAATAACTGTTTTGTTCTTATGGTAGGGTAAGTTCAGTCCTTCTGCAGACGATGCCAGCAGGTTTACAAGTTCCTGGCAGAAAGGCTCAGCCATGGCCGTATGCACCACGGTATCTTCATTAAAAAAGGTGATCTCTCTTTTCCGGGTGTGGTCGATAAACTGATTGGGGAATACGAGGTGGC
>QZKC01000076.1 GCA_003599425.1 Nitrospiraceae bacterium
AGATACATTAAAGGAGAGTTCAATAAAGGCGGTCAATGCGCTCCATAAACTCGGCATCCAGGTGGTTATGATGACAGGGGATAACAGGAGGACTGCAGAAGCGATTGCGCGTCAGGCAGGCATCGGCAGGGTGCTTGCCGAGGTGCTGCCGGAAGACAAGGCAGATAACATAAGGAAGCTTCAGGAGGAAGGCAGGACAGTTGCTATGGTCGGTGACGGCATAAATGATGCTCCGGCTCTTGCGCAGGCTGATGTTGGAATTGCGATCGGAACCGGGACAGATGTTGCGATAGAAGCGTCCGATATTACCCTGATCGGAGGCGACCTGACAGGAGTTGTGACTTCAGTGGCTTTATCAAAGGCCACCATAAGAAATATAAAGCAGAACCTCTTCTGGGCTTTTGCCTATAACGTAATACTTATCCCTGTTGCAGCGGGAGCGCTCTTTCCGCTCTTCGGGATACTTCTGAACCCGATGTTTGCCGCAGCCGCGATGGGCATGTCGTCTGTTACGGTCGTGACCAATGCACTGCGGCTGAGAAGATTCAGTTCAAGAACGTCGTGATCGATATGGCGGTGATGTGAGCTTAATGGCCGAAGAGGTTCGGAAGGTAGAACGTCTCATATTTGGTAATGAGGCTTTTGATATTCAGGTATTCCAGGTCCTTGGCCCTCTTTTCATCAAAACCGACCTTTCTGAAATCCAGTATCCCTTTCGGGGAATGACAGTCATTGCATGCAACGCTTATCGCCTTTCTTGCTATGTCTCTGTGGAAATATTTCAGTTCCACGTCCTGCTCATTCTGGCTGAGACCCTTTTCCCTTTCCAGGAATTTTCCGGCTCTTTCGTTGTCGGATGTGTTCATCAGCAGTTTCTTCCCAGCATCAGATGATGAAAAGACTGCCAGCCGTGAGATCAGATATTCTTCTTTTTTCACAGTTGCCGGTTTATTGCTTTTCGGCGAAAGGATCTTCAGCATTTTGGTCACGAAATTATCTCCCTTGTCATTGTGCGTTGCCGCAGTTGTTTCGATCTTCTGGTGCGTGCCGTATGGTTCTCCGGTAAATGCGAAAGATTCAGGCTCTTTCCATTCATAGGTCAGGTCCTGAAGGGTTTCTTTTTTCAGATGGCATACTTCGCAAAGCATGAAACCCGTATGCATATTTAAGAAAGCGCGCACCTTTTTGTTCTGGCTGTGAGGATACAGGGGATGACAGACCCGGCATGAGGACTTGTCATCCAGGCGGGTGATGGAAAATTTTTCATTTTCGTGGTATTTATCCAGTGCAGCAGGAGCAATGTTCCTGATCTTTTCTCTGTCATTGAGATGACAGCGTGTAGTGCAATCGATCTCCCTCTCTCCTGTATGCGGGATCTGGTTGATCTGCGGATGACACTCTCTGCAATCAACCTTTCCATGAGGAGAATCAAGGTGCTTCCCCTCGTCAATATGCAGGACTCGGACCTCATGGAGTTTCTCATATTTCACAAGGCCGGGGTATCTGTGGCAGGTTAAACACCCCTCCTGATCGATTGCATAACCATCCGCAGGGATGCACGGGATGATCAATAAAAATAACAACACTGCGAAGAAGTGCGCAAATGATGTGCTCAGGTGTTGAGGGTTTCTTTTCTTCATTTTCTCATGATCTGTAAAATAAGTGCCCTATGAACAATTATTAACACAGTTTGCGTTTCTTGGCAATTCAAAAATCCTTATGCAGAAATATTTTTTCCTTATCGGCTACAGATATTCATGCAAGAAGCCGATATATTATGCAAAACTGTTAAAAGGGAGAGCAGGCATGCTGAATTTACCGTTAAGGAGCATTGTGAACAGGGAAAACTTGGTTGTTTCCGCTGATTCGTCTCTTGCGGATTTGATCAAACTGATGCATCTGAACCAGAAGGGCGTGGTTGTTGTGCTCAGGGATGAAAAGCCGGCAGGGATTATGACCGAGAGGGACATTGTTGAAGTCCTGTATAACAAATACGATCTGAACGAACGCGTGGAAAAGTATGCTATAAAATCACTTGTCACAACAAGGGGGGACCGGACCGTAGGATACGCCCTGAATTTAATGATAGAAAACCATATAAGAAGGGTAATAGTGATCGATGAAGAGGAACATTTCATCGGGATAGCTACCCATCAGGACCTGCTGAAACATGTTGAGGAAGATTTTTACCGCCAGACCATAAAGATCAAGCACATTCTTAATAAAAGCAGGGCCCTGATAAGCATAGCCCCCGAAGAATCCCTGAGAGAACTGCTTAAGAAGATGATCGATAACAGGATTAGCGCTGTTCCTGTGGTACAGGAGAATAAACCCATAGGCATCATATCGGAAAAGGATATCCTGAAATTTACCAGTGAAAACGTGTCGCTCAGTGAGAGCGTTGAGAAATATATGTCGAGCCCTGTTGAGACAGCATCCCTTGATTCTCCTCTTGCCGAGATCGTGGAAGTCATGAACTATGAGAATATAAGAAGGGTAGTCGTGGTAGACAGGGAAGGATGCGCCATCGGCATGGTTACAATAAGGGATGTCATGGAGAATCTGGAAGGAGATTATAACAAGTTCCTTGAACAGAAGCTGAAAAATGCCAAAGAGATACTGAACCTGCTCCCGGAGATGCTGGTGGAGGTGGTCGATACCGGGGAAGAGCAGCTTATCATATGGGCGAATGAAAAGGTCGTCAGTCTGTTTGGAAGGGAGATACTGGACAAAGACATCACCGGATTTATCCCCGCAGAATACTGGAACAGGATTTATGCGGCCCTGAAAAAGCTGAACAAGATTGAACGCATCAAACTGAAAAAAGACAACAGGATTTTCGAACTCTCCGGATTTTTCCTGAAAACGTACGGGAAAGCAGAGGAGGGAAGGGTGCAGCTTTTAATGAGGGATATCACTGAGGATATCAAATTGTCCACGATCGACCCGCTTACCAATGTATACAACAGAAGGTTCATAAACGGATTCATGATGAAAGAGATAGAGCGGTGCAAAAGGACAAACAGCCATTTCTCTATCGTGATATCAGATATAGATGATTTCAAAACAATCAACGATACGTTCGGGCACCTGTCGGGAGACATTGCCCTAAAAGGCGTTTCCCAGATCATCGCCGAGACTATAAGAAACGTCGACGTTGTCGGGAGATACGGAGGGGATGAATTCATGATCATCCTCCCTGAAACATCTGGTGATATTGCATCGTATGTTATAGACCGGATCAGGCACAGGATCGAGATCTTCGATATCGTGCTGCAGAACGGAATAGCCGCAAGAATAACCGCGAGCTTTGGCATAGCAACATTTCCCGATGACGGCTTGTACGCTGAAGATCTCCTGGTCGTTGCCGATGAAAGATTGTATAAGGCAAAAAGCCTCGGGAAAAATAAAGTTGCCTGCGTATAGAAAACATAATCTCTTCTTGTACCATAACGTGGCAGGGCAAAACAGATTCAATAAATCCATAATTCGACAGATATCGTCAGATCATTCCAGTTATTATTACCGCAAATAAATTCAAGCCTTTTTTGTTAGCTGCATATGCGCTCATGGTGTCGGGATGGATTTTTTCATCCGCCTTGCCCTGCCACTAACTGAACTACATGATATACGATGGCATGTATTAGGATTGCATTTGACAGAAAACCTGCCGTACAGGCTATTATTAATGCATCAATAAAATATAGGGAGGTCTCCTTATGGCAGATGAGCATTCATTTGATATCGTGAGCAAGGTTGATTTACAGGAGGTTTCAAATGCCGTTCAGCAGGCAGTAAAAGAGATGGGGCAGCGTTTTGATTTCAGGGGGAGCAAGAGCAGTATAGAGCTCGACAAGACAAAAAATGAAATTCTCCTTGTCTCTGATGATGAATATAAACTGAAAAGCGTTGTCGACATGCTTCAAAGCAAGCTCATAAAGAGGAAAGTTCCCCTGAAGGCATTGTCATACGGCAAGGTGGAACCTGCGGCATCCAATACCGTACGTCAGGTCGTGACGCTTCAGCAGGGGATTGCCGGGGACAAGGCAAAGGAGATCGTCAAGATCGTAAAGGACGCCAAAATGAAGGTCCAGGCAGAGATCCAGAGCGATCAGGTCAGGGTCCGGGCGAAGAAGATAGACGACCTGCAGGCAGTGATAAAGCTGCTGCAGGACAAAGATTTCGGGATACATATAGATTTTGTAAATTACCGGTAAGATCTGACCTGCTTTGTTCATCAATACATAGATAGGCAGGGCATGAGGTTGTCGTCTCATTCTCGGTCGCCATCTATGGCGCCCTCCGAGGCTTTTGCCTGCCGGCAAAAAAATCCGCTCAAACTCCATACCCTGCCTATCTTTTTCCTTGGCGCAGATCAAATTTTATGAATTAAGTGGTCTAATCACTTTTTTCCCGCTTCTTATGCTCATACATAACCGAGTCTGCATGTGCTATTAATTCATCGAGAGAGCATGGGTTCTGAGGGTCCCATGATGCAGTGCCTGTGCTTATGGACAGCGCCGGGCCGCTTTTTCCCCCGGTGTTGTACATATCGATATTTCTGTAAAGGTGAGAGTTGATAATTTCCGGCGAAGCTCCTATGAAGTCAACCAGAAAGACCGCGAACTCATCTCCACCCATGCGGGCAATGATATCAGATTTCCTGTATGTGTTCCGCAATATGTTTGCAATATCAATGAGCGCCTGATCCCCCGCCTGATGCCCTGCTGTGTCATTGATCTTTTTGAGGTTGTCCAGATCAGCATAGACAAGAAAGGCTCCTTTCTTGTTCCTTTCAGCAATTTTCAACTGCTGTTCAGCCAGCATAAAGAAACCCCGTCTGTTAGAAAGCCCTGTGAGCTTGTCGGTGATCGTCATGGCCTTTAACTGCTGTTCGCTTTCCCTGAGCGCCTGCTCCGCCCTCTCACGCAAGATAAGGTCGTAGCTGGCCTTCTTATAAAGGAAGGCGACTGACAGGGAGATAATAACGGCGAGTGATATCAGGATATATCCCGTGCTCTTGAATAACGGCTTATTGATATGCGCTGAGACCTCTTTGTGATCATGCAGATATATCACATTCCATTCAGGATAATTGTGTAATTCTTTCTTATGGATGTGGTATTTATTCTCTGATGCGTCAACCGCGCCGTGGCTATTTTCTGTTTCAATGCCTGTCCATTCCCACGGCCCTTTGCCGAACTGCTGGGTTTTTTCAATCCTTGACAACACATCAGTGGACGGCTTCCAAAGGACATTAAAGAGCCAGTCCTTGCGGCTTGAAACAAATATTACCCCATGAGGGTCTATAAGAGACATGGTCCCGTCGAAGTCCCGCATGAACTCTTTCTCTATAGTATCAATAGACACCTTGATCACAGCAACGCCAACCGGGATATCAGGGGCATTACCATATAATGGGAATCCGAAATATACGCCTCGTTCCCCGGATGTAACCCCGAGAGCCATGTACACAGAAGGCTTGCCCTTCATCGCTTCCTGGAAATACGGTCTGAAAGCGTAATTCTTTCCAACAAAGCTGGCCGGTTCATTCCTGTTAGAAGACGCTACGGTATTCCCCTGTGCATCCATAAGGTAGCATACGCTATATTCAAAGGACTCCCTGAAATGGTCGAGAATGAGGTTTGTTTTTGCAAGGAACGCAGGGTTTTTTCTAAGCAGGACCTGCCCCGGTTCAGGAAGCCCTGCCATTGCCCGGACCGTTTTTTGATGTTCTGAAAGGCTTGAGTCGATACGGCCTGCTACACGGAACGTAATATCATCAGCTTCTTTATGTGCGTTTTCGAGTTCCGATTCCAGGAGTGAAGAATAGTAGAAGGCCCCTCCAGCCAGGGCCGAGAGCAGGGCGATCAATGCAAGGAGTAGAAGGATCGTACGGAGTTTCATGTTTTCTGGTTTCCCATTTACAGGTTAGCATACCAGATGCTGGCGTAAAATCAATATCCGTTTCACGTACTACAGATGGGAGAGCAGAAAAACCAATTGAAGGAAAAACTGCGTAAAGGTATAGTATACAGATACAGTTACATGATGAGAGCAGTCTAATGGGTTTACTGCATGACATAAGACATGATTTCAGGGCTGTCTTCAGGATGGATCCTGCGGCGAGGAGCGGGCTGGAGGTCATTCTCTCGTATGCCGGGTTCCACGCGATAGTCTTGCACAGGATAAATCATCTCCTGTGGAATTGGCATGTTCCTGTAGTGCCGCGTTTTCTGTCCCAGGTGGCAAGATTTCTTACCGGGATAGAGATACACCCTGCCGCGAAGATTGGAAAAGGGTTCTTTATTGACCACGGCATGGGAGTTGTGATCGGGGAGACATCTGAGATCGGTGAGAACGTCCTTCTCTATCAGGGCGTGACCCTGGGCGGTACCGGGAAGCAAAAGGGCAAGAGACATCCCACGCTCGGCAGCAATGTCGTTGTCGGTGCGGGCACGAAGATACTTGGCGCGATCACTATCGGAGATAATGTAAAGATAGGCGCGAACTCGGTGGTGCTGCATTCTGTGCCTGAAAACTCCATTGTAGTGGGTGTGCCTGGGAGGGTAATAAAAAAGAAGGTGCTCAAGATCTTCAATGAAGGACTGGTAGAGATGCTTGACCATGTGCACCTGCCGGATCCGATTGAGGAAAAGTTCGAGGAGATGAAAAATTATATCTCTGAACTTGAAAGGAGAATCAGTACATTGGAAGGAAAAGGCGAAACGATCAGGGTTTACAATACAATGAGCGGCAGGAAGGAGGATTTTTCTCCTCAGTCACAAGGACAGGTGAAGATGTATGTTTGCGGCATAACTGCTTACGATGTATGCCATCTCGGACATGCCCGGAGCGCGATCGTCTTTGATATTGTTAAAAGATATCTGAGGTATAAAGGCTTTCAGGTGACCCACGTGAGGAACATTACGGACATTGATGACAAGATCATCGCACGTGCTCAAAAGGATAATGTGAGCTATGATGTCATCGCTAAAAAATATACGGACGAATACTACCGTGATATGGAAATGCTCGGCGTCAGCAGTGCGGATATTGAACCTAACGCGACAGACCATATCAGGGAAATGATCCAGACGATACAGGGGCTTATTGACAAGGGATTCGCCTATCCGGTTGACGGAGATGTTTATTTTGAAGTGGGAAAATTTGCAGCCTATGGCAAGCTCTCAAAGAAAAATACCGAGGACCTCATGTCAGGCGCGCGTGTTGATGTGGATGAGAGGAAGAGGAGCCCGCTTGATTTTGCCCTGTGGAAATCCTCAAAAGAGGGCGAGCCCTGGTGGGAAAGCCCCTGGGGCAAAGGCAGGCCCGGCTGGCATATCGAATGCACCGCGATGTCATCGAAATATCTCAGCGAGACCTTTGATATCCACGGAGGAGGGGCAGACCTTATCTTCCCTCATCATGAGAACGAGATCGCCCAGAGCGAGGCATATACTGGCAAGCCTTTTGTGAAATACTGGATGCATAACGGTTTCATCACCGTAGACAAAGAGAAAATGTCAAAGTCCCTTGGTAATTTTTTTACCATCAAGGAGATACTGGAAAAATATGACCCTGAAACCGTCCGCTATTTTCTCCTGACCGCGCATTACAGGAGCCCCATTGAATTTTCCGATGTGCAGTTGACCGAGGCTGAGCTTTCCATTGACAGATATTATTCGACAGTCACAAGGATCAAGGATTTTCTTGAAGCAGCAGGGGCTGCTGAAAAGCCGGGTACATCCGCAGACCTCGAAAAGGTGCTTGCCGCATTCAAGGACAAATTTCATAACGCGATGAATGATGACTTCAATACTGCTTCGGCGCTGGGATTTATATTTGAGCTCATCAGGGAAGTAAACAGGTTCCTCGATTCAAAGCCATCAGGACAGAAGGCAAAAGAGCTTGTGGTCCGGACCAGGGAACTCCTTGCCGGGATCGGCGGTATCCTGAACATCTTCAACCGGACGCCTGAAGAGTGGTACAGGTCTTTGATGAAGGTAAAGAAGATAGCTGTTTCCGAAGAAGCACTGCTTCAAAAGATCGCTGAACGCCAGGAGGCGAGGAAGCAGAAAGACTGGGCCAGGGCAGATAATGTCAGGAAAGAGCTTGAGGATAAAGGCATCATTCTTGAGGACAAAAAAGAAGGGACCGCGTGGAAGGTCAAGGCAGGGTGAGAATATTCCTCAACCATCGCGGACGGTCTGTTGTCATGGAGTCAGCACCGAATTCAAGAAACTGCTGTGCTGTTTTTGTCTCATTAACATTCCATACGTGAAATTCTTTTTTCTCTTTTCTCAAAGCGCTTACAAAAGCTTTTTCTATAACCGCATGGGCGCCGACGCTGATGCCGTCTGCATGAGTGTTTCTTAAAACTGAAAGTATTTGTTCAATTGAAGGGTTCGATCTGTCTGTCTCCTGCTCCTTACGTATGTCTGTCAGCCAAAGCGCCTTTATGCGGGGCATGTGGTTTTTTGATTCAGCTATCACGCGCTCACTGAAGGAGATAATGACAATCTGCCCAGGCTTCAGACCTGATTTGTCCGCAGCTTTCCTGAGAGGAATGATTATATCTTCCCCGCATTTAATTTCGATGAATATCTTTTTGCCGTCAGGGATGGTAGAAAAGACTTCTTCAATCAGCGGAATGCGTTCACCAGTCCATTTTTTATCTTTCCATTTCCCGACATCAAGCGTGCGAAGCCTGTCTGATGGGGATTTAGCGACTTCCATATCGAAACCGGCAGTGCGTCCGGTTGTTGCATCATGAATGCAGATTATTTTTCCGTCTTTACTCAGATGAAAATCACCTTCAATGCCGTCGGCACCCTGTTGCCAGGCGAGTGCGAATGCGGCCAAAGTGTTTTCAGGCGCATCATAGGACGCTCCCCTGTGAGCTATTATCTCAGGAGCTTTTAATGGCAGAAAAAATCCCATGAGGAGAGAATAACATGTTCTGCAACAGTAGTGAAATCATTTACCTCGTACTGAAACTTCTTATTTCACTGTCAGCAGTCCCGCCTTTTCCGTCATCAGCGGTGACCTTCCAGTAATATGTTGCGCCTGAACTCAGGCTGCTTATTGAGTGACTGAGAGAGCCTGTACTTCCGGTATTGCTCCCGCCACCGCCTCCCCCTCCACCGCATGATAGGAGCAGGAAGCCGGTAATAATGACAGAGAGAGTAATGAATATTAATTTCTTTCTTCGGTTCAGAACTATTGCGATGAACATCCCGGCCCCCAGGATTTCCATATAGTTTCCGAGACCTGCATATGAGATATTCTGTTGAGATAACGAGGCAACGACAACAGGATCGCATCCCGAAAAATCAGGATCGGTGCAGTAGCTGACACTGTATGTGACTGTATCGCCGTCAGGGTCTGTTGACGGGTTCCAGGTCAATGTGATATTTGCATTTACCCCTGCTGCTCCGTTAGCAGGTGAAACAAGTTCCGGCGAAGACGGCGGCGCGTCCGCACAGGCTCCAATGGGTGTTGCCGTTATAGAAGCTATTCCGGCATCATTCCAGTATGCGACCATGATGTTTTCGCATACCGGATTATATGCTGCTACAGGTGAATAATTACTAATATAAACGGAATTTGAAATATTGAAAGAGCCGCCATCAAGTGCACCATCAGTGGTGACCCTTTGAGCATGGATATCACCCGCGGAAATGGGTAATCCTTCATCGGTAAGTTGATAATAAAAGCCATACCATGCAACGAGATAGCTCTGCTCTGCGCTGTTAAAAGCTGCAAAGGGGTTATAGAGCGGATATTCTTCATTTGAGGCGATGGAGAAATTCGAACCGTTCAGGGCACCATCTGCATTTAAGATCTGACCATAAATATCTGCATTTGCACACCATGCAAGCGGGTCTGCGCACGGATTCCTGAAATCATACCAGGTAACAAAAAACCGCTGATTTGAATTGTCAAGCGCAATTGAAGGTATCCATTGGTCGCCGGATGCAGTGGAAATACTGATGATCCCTCCGGAGGGTGATGCATTTCCGTTTAAAAGCTGACCGATGATGTCGTACGTTCCATTTCTTTTGTCAGACCATACAGCAAAGAATTTGTCAGTTGCAGGATCATACTTGATATCTGGGTAGTCCTGATCATTTACATTATTTGTGATGTTCACATTGCTGCTGTTAATCGTCCCGTTTGCATTTACCAGTTGCCCGTATATTTCGTAATTTGCAGCATCATCACGAGTGTCACTCCAGATGACTAAAAAAGTACTGCCTGCACTGCGAAATGCAGCTTTAGGATAAAATTGGTCCGAGAGGTCATCAGCTATGGCAAAATTGCTTCCCTTAAGCGTGCCGTCGGCGTTAACTATCTGTCCATAGACATCATATGTTGCGCCGGGGTCGTTTCTGTCGTCAGACCAGACCACGAGGAATCTCTTATTGACACTGTCATATGCTGCTGAGGCGCCAAACTGGCTGTATGGATTTTCAGGGTCAGCATCGCCGGCAATGAGGAACTCATTTCCCAATGCTGTGCCGTCATATTTTATGAGCTTGCCGTAAATATCAGTGCCGCTGGTAACGCATTTCTCATAGACCATAAGAAAGCGGCTGTTCTGTGAGTCATAGACGATATAAGGAGAGGTATCGCCTTCAAACTCTCCATTCATTATGTCACAGGCCATTGCATGAAATGCCAATGTTGTCAACAGTAGCAACGTTGTACAGATAATTGCAGTAAATTTGCCCATATATCGCTCCCTTAATACATAAGGATTAGTGGTTTATTTCCTACTGTTATCGGTATTAGGTTGAGAATTCTTTAAAACTAAAACCATCTGAAAAATAATAATAAAAGGATGGATTTATTTCAGGTAAGAAGTGACAGGACGCCTTAAAAGGTCATGCGCTTTCACTCCCGGCCGGACGGGAAGGAGGATGGTCTCTTCATTTTTTGCTGAATCAATGGGATCATCTTCCATATCATACATCTCCGAAACCTCAAAGGTCTGATGCTCAAGTCCATGAGAGAGGAATTCTATATGGTCGCCTGTTTTCAGGCTGCTTCTGAGTGAGACAACTGCTTTTCCGTTTCGAACCGACTGCACAACTCCGACAAGCTCGTGGCTCATCCTGTAGATTTCTTCCTCATTGTGATTGTAGCTGTTATCAGTCTGTTTACCAAAGAACATCCCTGTGGTATATCCCCTGCTGGAAGACATGGAGAGTTCGTGGAGCCATTGTTCTTTTACCCTGTAGGGCCGCCTGCTCAGGTTATCAAGCGCTTCACGGTATGTTTTCACAACTCCTGCAACATAATTGATGCCTTTCATTCTCCCTTCGATCTTGAAACTGTTCACCCCTGCGTCAGCAAGCTTGTCGAGGTGTTCGATCATGCACAGGTCTTTTGAACTCAGAATATATGTTCCCCGGTCGTTCTCATATATGGGAAAATGCTGACCCAGCCGCGTCTCTTCCATTAATGTGTAATTCCATCTGCATGAATTAGTGCATTCACCGCGATTGCCTGACCTGTTGGCGAGAAAGCTGCTGATATAACACCTGCCGGAATAGGAGATGCAGATCGCACCGTGGACAAAACATTCCAGTTCGATTAATACCGTATCCCTTATCCCCCTGATCTCCTCAACACTCAACTCTCTTGAAAGCACGAGCCTTTTTGCTCCGAGCTTCTCCCAGAATTTAGCGGTTTCGCAATTGGTGATATTTGCCTGGGTGCTTACGTGGATTGGAATTTCAGGGGCAAGGCTTCGCGCCATTTCAAACACTCCGGGATCGGAAATGATCAGGGCGTCAGGAGAAAGGTCTTTCAGGAAAAGGAGATGCTCGCGGATCGCCTGAATATCCCTGTTGTGCGCGAATATGTTAATGGTGATATAGAATTTCTTCCCTCTTTCACGGATAAAGGACGCTGCCTTTACAAGTTCGTCAACAGTGAAATTGTCTGCTCGCGCCCTGAGGCTGAATCCTGAAATTCCCAGATACACGGCATCAGCGCCGTAATGGAGCGCGGTCTGCAATTTTTCATGATTGCCGGCTGGAGCGAGGAGTTCCGGTATTTTCATAGATATTATTTTAACTTTTCCGGGTAGGGTTTTTCGCCTCTCAAGTTACAAACATCTTTTGCCGATACTAACACTACAAATTCAATAAGGGCATTCATTAAGAATGCGAACCATAAAAGGAGGTTTAGTATGAAGAGTATTATAAAGTCGTCTCTGATGTGTCTCACTATCATGGCGCTGACCGTCGAATGGTCGATTAGCGTGCTTGCGGAAGAGACAGTCAGACTGAATGGTTCAACGACCGTGCAAAAGAGAATTATGGAGCCGGGGAAAGAAGCGCTTGAGAAAGCAACCGGCATTAAGCTCATTCTGACAGGCAACGGCACCGGAAGTGGAATGGAAGATCTGGTGAAAGGCAGATGCGATGCAGCCATGGCGTCTGAAGAGCTTGCCGACGCAGTTGCAAGCATGAAGGCGGCGTCTGGGACAGAACCGCCTGCTGACCTGAAAGGACACACCATTACAGCAGATATAATCAAAGTAATAGTGAATCTTGACAACCCTGTAACCAAACTGTCAAAAGAACAGTTGAAGGGTCTTAACACAGGAAAGATCGATAACTGGAAGGATGCAGGCGGATCTGATCTGTCAGTGGTTGTCGTGACATCTCACGCAGGGTCTGCAACTCGGAAGGTCTTTCAGAAATTAATGATGGATGGCGAGCCGTATGCTCCGGGAGCCATGGAGGTTGAGACTACGAGAAAAGAGATTGATACCGTTAATCTCTTCCCGGAAGGCATCGGCGCAGTAAGTCAGGGATTTATCAATCTGCCGGGCAATAAGGAAAAGGTTAAGGTTGTTGATACCCCTGAGATCAGCCGACCGCTCATGCTCATTACAAAGAGCGAGCCTTCGGCAAATGTAAAAAAGGTCCTGGATTTCTTCGCTGGAGAGGGAAAGCAGTATATAAAGGATTAGGCATGTTAAGTAGATTCCTTATTTTGTGTCATTCCCGCTTGTCGGGAATCTTTCTATTAATTAACTGGGAGATTCCGGTCAAGCCGGAATGACAGGAATAAAGAACCATTCAAGGAAGATAGCATGACCATTAAAAAGAAGCTGTATCTCAACATGATCGCCGGAATATCCGGTCTTGCGATGATCGCCGGATTCAGTCTCATCGGAATGAAATTCGTTCAGGGCAATCTCTTCCGGCTCACTGAACGCTCTACCCCATATCAGTTAAAGACCATTGACCTGCAGAAGTCCCTGCAGGAACATACCTCCAACCTGATGAAGATCGCGTCCGCTCATTCTCTTTCAGATTACACCTCTTATAAATCCGAGGCTGAAAAGACCATGGAAAATATAAGGAAGGCCTCAGAAGACCTCGCTGCCTTTAAGGGCGGTTCAGAAGGCGGAAACACAATTAATATTACTGAGCTTTCAGAGATAACGGATAAAATGGCCGCCACTACCGGAGAAAGGCTGACGGCGGAAGAAGAAGCCGTAAATGCCGACATCACGATGATGTCAAAGCTAACAGAGGTCAAAAAAAGATTAACCGACCTCGACAGTGTAATAAAAAAATTACAGACAACTTCGGTAGAGCAGCTTGTGGTATCGAGCGCTAACAGCAAAGCGATTAATCTGAGATTAAAGGAGATTCAGGAGATCAGCGGCAGTATAAAGGAAGCTCTGGCAGGGGCGCTTGAAATACATGGCGCCAGGAACAAGGCTGAGCTTTCAATCGGGAAAAACATTGTTATGACAGCAGTCCGGGCTATAACGCAGAAGGCGATGTCATTAAAAGATCCGAATGACAAGACCAATGCCTTCAGCAAGTCCATAATAATGAGAGCTTCTGATATCAGTAAATTGATATCAGGAAGCGAAGGCGCTATCGAAATCAGGGAGGCCTGGCTGGCAAATCCAGACAAAAAGGAATTACATGAAAAATGTACTCAACTGCATGGCTTTTTAAAGCAGAAAATATCGGATATGGCTGTGCTGGTTCAGGATGAAATGGAGAAATCATCCGACAGATTTGCGGTTGAAAGCAGAAACCTTGAAGAATCCCTGAGCCGTTCAAACGCGGCAGGAGACATCCTCTCTCTGAACAGCGAACTGATCTCGCTCGGTTTCAATATAGAAGGCCTGATAGGAAGATTATCCGGTATTAACAATATAACGGAACTCGAAAGCGTCACCGGAGAACTCGTGGGGAAATTTGACCGCGCGGCAGCGCTCGGAAAAAAGCTTGGCGAAGCGCTCGCTTCCCTGAAAAGATCCGAAGAAGTTAAGCTTATTAAAACCACCGCGGCGGCATTGAGTGAAGTTGAAGGACTTTTATTCGGAGACAGCGGCGTTACAGTGAAACTTAAACGCATGCTAAACGTAAAGGAGCAGGCGTCAAATCTGAGCGCAAAGCTCAGGGAGATAGTGGCGCAGCAGAAAGCAGAAGGCGCAAAGGGCATGACACTTGCACAAGACGAACAGGAAAAGGCGGTCAAGTCGGTCAATACGGTTGTACGGACCTATGTTATGGGCGTTATTGCCGTGGGACTTTTTATTCTTATTGTGGGCGTATTGTTCAGCAGGACGCTTGTGCACTCTATTCTTTCACCCATCAATGAACTGACAACACTTGCGGAGGGCTTTGGCAAAGGCGACTTCAGCATAGAGATGAATCAGGAAAGAGATGACGAATTCGGCAGAGTAGCCCTGAATTTTAATCAGGCGCAGCAGCGGCTCAGGGATATAACCTCCAAATTAAGACAATCCATTATCAAACTTTCCGACAATTCCGGTTCGCTGACCGCTACTTCAATTACCCTGAATAAAGGTACCTCAGAACAATCGTCTCAGACAGAGCAGTCTGCAACTGCATCAAGGGAGATGTCGCAGACCACCAATGATGTTGCCAGAAATGCCTCGGATACTGCAGAGACCGCAACTATGATGAAGCAGGCCGCATTGCAAGGCAAAGACGCAATGAGCAACACGGCAAGGGAACTGCAGAAGTTTGCTGAAACCGTAAATGAATCAGCAAATAAAGTGGAATTGCTCGGCAGTAAGTCAGAGCAGATAAGCAAGATCGTAACACTCATTAAAGAGATCGCCGAACAGACTAATCTCCTGGCGCTGAATGCTGCGATTGAGGCCGCACGCGCGGGCGAACAGGGACGCGGATTTGCCGTTGTTGCAGACAGCGTCAGACAGCTTGCTGAAAAGACGTCTGTTGCCGCGGATGATATATCCCGTACTGTTCGCGACATTCAAAAAGAAGTTGTTGAATCCGTGAATGTCATGAAAGATGAGAAAAAATCTGTCGGGACTGTGATCAGCCATATCGATAACACATTGAATTCCATAAACGAGATAGTCACGTATGTAGGACGGGTAACCGACATGGTGCAAAATATCGCATCAGCGGCTGATCAGCAGACAGCGGCCTCTGAGCAGGTCTCACACAGCATGGCAAGTATATCTTCCATAACAAGTGAATTGAACTCCTCCGCGTCAAGTATAGACAACTCTGCAAAGGACCTCTCAACAATCGCTTCGGAATTAAATACTATGGTAAGCTGGTTTAAGGCGTAGCTATGCTTTGCGTGAGCCTTTGCGGAAGAGGTCATCCCTGGTCCAGAGCCAGAAAAGGCTTCGGAATCCTTTCACTGCTGCTTTCATATCATGAATGCTCCGCAAGCCGAGCATTCTCCTCAGGATGACATGCGGCCTCAAATAGAATTTTTTAAAAGCGATCTGCCTGAGCTGAGATATTTCTTCTCTTGTCATGGTGTGAGGAATGAATGCCGCGCCCTGATACGTGAAATCGTACCAGTCACCGGACATGGTGCCGTATTTTTCAAGGTTGTCATACAGCTCTGTTCCCGGGAAAGGAGTAAGCGCGTGGAAATTCGCTATGTCAGGGTCCAGTTCGCAGGCAAACCTGATGGTTTCCAGTCCGTCCTCAAAGGTCTGCCCCGGGATGCCGAACAGAAAAGGCGTATACACAGTCAGCCCTGCCTTTTTTGCCGCCCTGACTGCCTTTCGTGTCTGCTCAATGGTAATGCCCTTTCTGATCGCGTTCAAGTTCTTTTGCACGCCGCTTTCAGCGCCAAAGAGTATGGCCCAGCAGCCTGCGTCTTTAAATGCCTTTAACAGGGGATAATCCACCTGGTTGACGCAGGCAGAGGCAAACCACGTAAAATCAAGTTTGCGTCTCCTGATCTCTTCTGTGATCTTCATGGCCCTGTCATAGTCCGCAGCGAATGTGTCATCGATGAACTTGATCTCTCTGTAACCCTGCTTCAGGCAGAGCTCGATCTCCTGCATAACGTTTTCCACACTGCGGTAGCGGATGCCGAGGGCCCTCTCTTTATCGATCTGGAAACAGAAGATGCACCTTCTGGTGCAGCCGCGTGCAGTCATGATGACTGCCACCGGTTTCCTCTTATACGTTGCAGGCGGAGGTATATAGCTGTCCACGTCACCCAGAAGCTCACGCGCCGGGAAGGGCAGGGCGTCGACATTGGTGATAAGGGGGCGTGGAGCGTTCTTTATGATTTTACCGTTATCTCTGAAAACAATGCCTTCAACGCCTTCAAGACTTTTCCCCTTAGAGAGTCTTTTCAGCATTTCAACTACTGTTATCTCTCCTTCACCGGTAACAACAGCATCAATGTCTGTGGAATCTTCAAGACATTTCTCCTGCATTGCGATGGGATAGGGGCCGCCAACGATGATGAACGCATTATTCTTCACTTCTGACTTCTGACTTCTGACTTCTGACTTTCTTATCTCCGCTGCAGTAAACACTGCCTTCTTCCATCCGAAAGTTGTTGAATATATTCCTATGACATCAGGCTGATGCTGTTTGACCTGGTTCAGGATCTCCTCATGCTTCATGAATGCGCCGTTGAGGAATCTCACGTCATGCCCAGCCTTCATGAGGGATGACGCAACATAGAGAGTTCCAAGCGGCTGCCAGTAGTTTATCTGGGAGGCTGCTGTTTTTGAAGAAAAGATATCTTCAGGGACCCACGAGGGGATGACGAGTGCGCACTTCATTTTGTAATTCTCAATTCAAAATTCTCTTCGCTGTTTCCAGTCCCGATTCAATAGCATGGTCGATATTGTAGTATTTGAACATACCTGTTCTGCCTGCAATGTGAAGGTTTTTAAAGTTCTTCAGATAATCTAAGATCTTTGAATAATATGTATTGTACCCAACCTCAAAGACGGGGTATGCTTTTGGTACCCTTACAATGCAGTGGTCAATAACTTCCGATTTGTCGATGAGCCCGAGCTGTTCGAGCTGGAGTGCTGTGATATCCGCAAGAGCGCTGTCCGAAGAGTTCCATATGCTGTCATTTTGAAAACAGAAATATTCCGCGACAATGCTCGTTTTTCCCACAGGGACGAGATAGGGACTCCAGTTCCTGGGTTCATGGATCCTGCCGAGAGGCATGTCTTTCTCAGGCAGGTACAGCCATGTAAGGTCTGTTACCTGTTCACGGTCTATCATAAGTGTGACAACTACAAGGTCCCTGTAGCGCAGGTTTGACGCGGCCTCGAGAATGGACTGAGGCGGGGTGGGACTGAGCATGTTCACAAGATGTGTCACCGGGATGCTCGAGATGAACTCGCCGCCTTTTATATCATAATTTTTTTCACAGTTTTGTGCGCTTACGCCAGTAATGCTGAAATCCTTATGGCGGATCTCCCTGACACGGGTACTTGTATTTACAGTATTTTCTTTTTCTATCTCTTCCCTGAGCCTGTCTGATATTTGTCCGATACCACGAGGAGGATAAATGAATCTGTCCACAAGTGTCGGGACTTTTCGTCCGGTGAATTTAAAGAGCGCGTTTTTGATCGCGACCCCCAGTGAGAGCCCTTCGATCCGTTTGGACACCCATTCTTCACTTATGCTTTTGCAATCGATGCCCCACACTTTCTCGCTGTACTCCTTGAAATAAATGGTGAAGAGGGTTCTGCCGAAATTGCTAACGACCCAGTCTTCGAGAGATATATGCTGCGGCCGGGTGAAAAGACCTTTCATTTTTTCTTTTCCGTAATCAGCTATGGCCCGCATTGTGGTTGTTAATCCAAGGCCAAGAAGTGCATTTGAGGGTTTGAGTGGATAATCAAAGAAATTCTTCTGAAGATATATCTTGCTTTTTCTGTGAACGTTCAGATAATCATTCTGAAGGATATTTTTCACAAAACTTTCGGTCTCTTCATTTTTTGTGAAAAATCTGTGCCCTCCAAGATCAAATTTAAAATCTCCGTGACGGATGGTGCGTGACAGGCCGCCCACTTCTGAGCCTGCTTCAAAAACAGTAACAGGCCTCCCTGCTTCAGTTAGGCAGAAACCGGCTGATAGCCCGGCAAGGCCGCCTCCCATTATGATTATTGGATTGCTCCGGCAGGTATTCATGAATGATTATACAAATAAATTTCAGGGCACCTCAATGGATGCCCTGAAATGAACAAGATACGAGGAAGAGATTTAACCCGTTCCCGGACTTATTTAACGTCGCCAGTTGCAGGCTTTTTCTCGCCATAGCCAGCAGCAGCAGGCTTCTTCTCACCATAGCCAGCAGCAGCAGGCTTCTTCTCACCATAGCCAGCAGCAGCAGGCTTCTTCTCACCATAGCCA
>QZKC01000065.1 GCA_003599425.1 Nitrospiraceae bacterium
TTTTTTCAAAGGTGTCGTATAGAAATCTTCGTCAGCCTCACCTTTGTGCCTTTGCTCCTTTGTCCCTGTGTGCCTTCTATTGGAACAGAGTTCGCTATGGATAATCATGCTTAATCATACATCGTATTCCCTCAATTCTTTTTCAGAGAGGCCGAAGTAATGGCCGACCTCATGTATGAGGGTCTTTTGTATTTGCGTGATCAGATCTTTTTCAGTTGAGCAGAGGCTTTCGATGTTCTTCTGAAAAAGGGTGATTTTGTCAGGGATGGGATAGGGGATACTGAAGAAACCGCCTTTGTCCGGATACGGCACCCCGCTGAAAAGGCCAAGCAGGTGATGCTTCTTTACTTTGAGACGGCGCATGTCCTCATCTCCGGGATAATCTTCAACGATGATCGATATGTTCGTAAAATACTTCCTGTATTCTTCAGGGAGTGATTCGAGCGCTTCTTCAACGAGCTTTTCAAAATGCTCTCTGCTGACGGAGTATGGCATGAGATTAATGTACATTCCCTTTGCTTATTTTTCAATTGATTTCCATCCCTGAAATCTTTATTCTTAATAAAAGTGGAAGTGGGCGAAAAAAATAAGTCGGTAGATGATTATGTCTCTAAAAGATAAGGCATATAGTTTATTCAGATACATTAGTCAGGTTTATAGTATTGACTTGCCTGTAATTCGGAATATTACTGAATACAAAGCTGAATTGTGGTGGCAGGTAGACCTTATACATTCCGAGCAATGTAAGATTAAAGAATTCAATACCGAAAGAGATGCTTTAGAAGAAGAAACAGGGGAAGTTATAGATAGTGATGCATGGCTTTCCGTTACAAAAAGGCAGTATGACCAACCTCCAGACTTGCCGGAGATATTGAAAGATTGGATTAACTTATCAATTAATCCGAATAAGAAACCTTCAGCAAAACCGTCTCTTCAAAAAATCATTCTATTTGATTCTGATAAAGAACGAGTTGCCGCTTTTGAAAAACATAAAGAAGTATGGCGGGAATGGAAGACATCTAAAGAAGGACAAATGCCAGCTATTCCCGAAATATTGAATGGTTGGCTCAAAGATTTAAAGCTGGAGGATGAAGACCTGTCGATAATCCCGGAATGGAGATTTGAAGAAAAGTTTGAAGATAATCCATTAAGAGTGGCAGCACTTGATTCATATGTGTCCGATCAATGGAAATTATGGTCTGAGCGGGTATTACCTCTATTCAGAGCAAATGAGCTATATGATCAATTATTTTCTTTACATCAGAGAGTTAGCGTAGAGGGAGACCGTGTAGAAATTGTCTGGGGACACGTTTTCTTAACGTGGGGGTATAGTGAAGCCAATATTGTTTATCATCCTCTGATACTTACATCCATGAATCTTAACTTTGACCCGGAGCGTCGCCATATTTTTCTGACTCCAAGCCAGACTATCCCTACTAAAGTGGATATGGAATGCCTTCAGAAGCGATTGCGCATGGGAAGCGGGATTCCCCGAAGATATAATTATCATGCCTGTTACAATAAGTCTTGATACATTAAAAAACAGTCCGCTCAGGGAGTCTGTTTTTATTAAAAATGTTTATCGTGAAGGGGTTATCGTATGACTGAAGAAAGACGTGCACTTATAGGACACAGACTTAAACAGGCTGATGATTCCATAGAGCACAAAAGAGGATGTGAATGAATTTTTACCAAAAACAAAGAATTTTGTTTCAGCAATAAAAAAATATCTCTTCGAGAAAGAATAAAACGCGAGGTAGATGGTATCAATGGAAATAAAGATCAACAAAGGCACGTTATCCCTTGTCGAAGGCGACATAACGAAGCAGGAGACTGACGCGATCGTGAATGCTGCGAACAAGACCCTGCGTGGCGGAGGCGGGGTTGATGGCGCGATACACAGGGCCGGAGGGCCAAAGATACTTGAGGAATGCATAAAGACAGGCGGCTGTGAGACGGGCGAAGCTGTTATCACAACCGGAGGGAACCTCAGGGCTAAATATGTCATTCATACGGTCGGCCCCGTTTACAGGGATGGGAAGCATAATGAACCGAAGCTTCTTGAGAACGCATACAGAAACAGCCTGGCTCTTGCTTCATCAAAGGGGCTGAAAAGCATTGCCTTTCCATCGATCAGTACGGGCGCGTATGGATATCCGCTAATAGAGGCTGCAGAGATCGCGCTTGATACCGCAGTGGATTATTTGAAGGGACATGAGGATATCGGGCTCATACGGTTTGTTCTGTTCGGGCAAAAGGCGCTTGAGGTGTATGAAAAGAAGTTGCAAGAGCTAACAGGCTGCTGAAAAAGTATTTTTGTACGTCACCCTGAGCAAAGCGAAGGGTCTCAACCAATGGAAAGTTTGAGATTCTTCGCTAACGCTCAGAATGACAGATGCAGTATTTTTCGACTTTTTCAGCAACCTGCTAAGGGATAGTGATGAAGGTATGGAGTGAATTGAGTGATGTAGAATGTTTGCCTTCATCACTTTCTGACTTCTTCACTCACTATATCCCCATCCCGATATAACTGCCTTCTGCCGGCTTTTCCTCTTTTGCTGTTAATTTGCGGTATACATACGCGTATGCGATCATGGAGGTGGGAATTGTCGCGAAGAGTCCGACAACGAAAAACAACGCGCCTGCCACATTAATAAGCCCCAGCAGCAGCCCGAACAAGAGCAGGTCCCACTTGGCGCCGGTTGTCGCTTTACTGCTTGCCTTGAGGGCGTCTACCGGTCCCATTCCCTTTTCAACAATAAAATAAGGGAAGAGATTGAACTTGATCGCCCAGATAACTCCCGGTATGACTAAAAGGACAAGACCTCCGAGTATGATCAGGAAATATAGAAAAGTTGCCGCAACAAAATTTATCAGAAGGTTGAAAGAGGACAGCAGGTCGTCCATCTGCCCTTTTATCCCATCGCAGAATTTGAGGCTTATTTTTATCAATCCCATCTGCACTACGAAACTGATGAGCCAGCCTGTTATATGCAGCACGTAACTTATAAACGGGAAGTGGTCGCGCACATATCCCGCAATGAATCCCGGCAGGTTTTCGATCAGGAATGCAAGGATAAGGATCATAACGAGAAATCCAAGGTTGTCCTTCATCGTATTCCATCCAAACCTGACTGCTTCCTGCATGGAGAATTTTTTTCCGCTCATGGGTGCATTCCTAAATATGATGGGAAAAACTTTATCAATACATGAAGATAATGTCAATCGTACATTATACAAGTCCTTGAATTCTTCATGGATTTCTGGTAACTTTAGCCTATCATGATGTTCCATAAAACAGGGGATTGCTCAAGCTTGCCTCATAAATTTTCCACTTGCTTCAGTTGTCTGATCTGTATTCTCTTCTTTTCAGCGTGTGCTACTGCTCCAAACCTGGAAAGCATCAACCAGTCCGAGTCCCACATGAAATTAGGGTCTTTCTATTTCAGCAACGGCCAGATCAATGAGGCATATGCTGAATTCCAGAAAGCCGTCATGCTGAACCCGAACAACAAGCAGGCGCTGAATCAGCTTGGATACATAAGCGCCCTTTTTCAAAAATATGATGATGCCATTATGTATTACAAACGTGCGATATCGGTAGATCCCGATTATGCTGAAGCAATGAATAACCTCGGAGTTGTTTACATTGAAATAAAGAACTGGGACGAGGCTATAGCATACTTCAAGAACGCATTAAAGAATCCCCTGTACCGCTCTCCTGAAAAGGCCTACTCAAGCATGGGCTATGCGTATTACCAGAAAGGGGAATACACCCTTGCGGAAAAATATGTCAAAGATGCACTTATAAGAAACCCCTCTTACCCCATCGCTAATTATACTCTTGGCCTTGTATACGTCAAACATGGCAATGACGATGCTGCCATTGCGGAGTTTGAGAAAGCCATCGGCATCATGCAGGGATATATGGACGCGCATTGGGAACTCGCTCAGGCATATCTCAGGACAGGAGAAAAGAACAAGGCGTTACGCCATTTCAGGATAGTCGCGGATAAGGACAGTGTTATAGCGAGAAGCAGGGAAGCCTTGGAATATATAGAATTGCTCAAATAGCATATTTCTATGGACACACCCGGATACATTTTAAAAACAGAACGGGAAAGACAGAGAAAATCTCTCGAAGAAATTGCCGGGACCCTGAAACTGAATATTGAATACCTGAAAGCTATCGAGAGCGAGCAATATCAGAATATCCCTGCCGAGATATATACGAAGGCTTACCTGCGTTTCTATGCCCGTGAATTGGGGCTGGACAGCGATCACATCATACAAATATATCATAACCAACTGCCATCATCTTCCGCGCATAAACCTGCTTCAGCACAGAAGTCCTTATCTGAGGGGCAGAAACCCCGATATCCGCTGAAACCGTTTATTATCATTGCAGCAGTTGTTTTCTTTATTTTGCTGATCGTTTTTCTTGCGAGATTCAGAGAGACGCCTGTTGAAACAGCGTCAGAGAAAATGGAACAAAAAGCCACTGAAACAACAGAGCCGAAGATGAAAGAGGAACCGCAATTGAAGGAAGAGCCTGGACCACCCGGGATAAAAGAGCAGGCGAAACAGGAGCATATCCCCGAGACAAAAGAACCGGAACTGATTAATAAGGACCTACAGGAGATTGCTCCGGTACAGGGACAGGGAAGCAAAACATTATCACTTACAGTCAATGCAAAAGATACAGTCTGGATATCAGTAGGCATTGACAGCAATGAACCGAAGGAGTGGCTTCTAAAAAATGGGGAGAATGTGTCGCTCACTGCATCAGAAAAGTTTATTATCAAGACGGGTAATGCAGGCGGAACACAGGTGATCTTCAATGGGAAAGATATGGGTGTCCTTGGACAAAAAGGGGAAGTTTCAGATATTGTTCTGGCCGGAAGCGGTGATAGAAGACCTTAACATATTTTCATGAAGTTCACAGGGGTTTTCACTCTGAAATCAGGTATTGACAAACACCCCGCCCTCTGGTATCTTTCATCATTAATGTTTTTATAAACATCCATTTTACATGAATTGAAAGGAGAGGAAGCATGACGAAAGGTGAACTCATTGATGTCGTAGCAAAAGGAGCGGACATATCAAAGACCGCAGCCGGCAAGGCCATTGATTCTCTGATCGATGGAGTTGCCAGGACGCTCAAAAAAGGCGGCAAGGTAACACTCACCGGTTTTGGCTCCTTCTCGGTCTCCAGGAGAAAGGCCAGGAAAGGCCGCAATCCGAGGACCGGAGAAGAGATTAAAATCCCTGCAACAAAGACTCCGAAGTTTTCCGCTGGCAAGGCTCTCAAGCAAGCAATAAAATAGCACTATAAAATCTCAAGGAGTTCCGCAAAATACCGGAGCTCCTTGCAGATATTTTTTAGAGAAGGACCAGTAACCCGCATTACAATAACCGGCCAGACCTCACTTGTAGTTTATTCATCCAGGATCTCTCGCATCTTTTTTAACAGGGTTTCAGGGTTAGCAGGTTTCAATATGAAATGCACGTCGTTGTCGATTATCCCCTTCCTGGCAAGAATATCTGCTGGATAGCCGCTTAGAAAAAGTATTTTCACATCAGTTGTTATCTTCAACAAGTCATTATGCAAGTCCTTTCCACTCTGGCCCGGCATGATAATGTCGGTGATAACAAGCTGTATAGTATCTTTATTTTCCATGAATAGCTTAATGGCTTGTTTCCCATCGATAGCTTCTATTACTGAATATCCAAACTCCTGCAGTAATGCTTTTGTTGCACTTCTGACAGCTTCATCATCTTCGGCCAGAAGTATCGTCTCTGTGCCTGAAGGAATGGCAACCGCCTCCTTCTTTTCTGTGACTTTCACCCCTGATTCTGATAAAGGCAGATATATCTTGAAAGTAGTGCCTTTCCCCAGCTTGCTGTAAACATTGATAAAGCCATTATGCTGTTTGATAGTCCCGTAGATCATTGCCAGTCCAAGACCGGTGCCCTTGCCGACTTCTTTTGTAGTGAAGAACGGGTCAAAGATGTTTTCCCTTGTTTTTTCATCTATGCCCATGCCGGTATCTGTGACCGAAAGGACTGCGTATTGGCCTAATTCGCCTTCCTGATGCATTTGAATATACGTTTCGTCAACATTGAATGATTCGGTAGACACTGTCAGCGTACCTCCATCAGGCATAGCATCCCGTGCGTTTGTTGCAAGGTTCATCAGAACCTGCTCAAGCTGGTTTTTGTCTGCATTGACGATCAGATCATGAACTGCCGTATGGACCTGCAAATAAATATCTTCACTGATAATCCTGCTTAATATCTTTGACATCCCCGATACGATATCGTTTATGTTAACATCCTTCATTTGCATGGGTTGTTTTCTGCTGAAGGCAAGCAGGCTTTTCGTAAGGGTTGCCGCTTTCTCGGAAGAAGACAGGATATGCTCAAGATGTATTCTCAAGGGATCGTCATCTTTCATCTTCATTAACGCAATATGTGCATATCCTATAATAGCAGTGAGGATGTTATTGAAATCATGCGCAACGCCTCCGGCAAGGTGTCCGATAGCCTCCATTTTCTGTGCCTGCTGCAACTGCGCCTGCAGTTTCTCTTTCTCCTCCTCAGCACGTTTGTGCTCGGTAATGTCGTTCATCACAGCCAGAACATGGGGCGTACCTTCATCACTGCTTATAATGCTGGTTGTTATTAGTATCAGTCGCTTCTGCCCGTCGGCACGGGTAATTTCCCACTCCTCACCTTGCAGGTCGTCGCCAATCCGCATGCGCCGCATACGTTCGATGGCTTGCTCCTGAACCACGGGATCGGGATACATGCTCTGATACCAGCCCAAACTGTTTATTTCCTCCATTGAATAACCGGTTATTGCCGTCATGTAATCATTCCAGATGGTAAACCACACATATGGAAATTCTCCAACTTCATGACAGACACAGATCCCTTCGCCGGCACTTGCTATGATCAACTGGTTAAAATCATGCTCCTTTTTAATTGCGTCCTCCACCTTCTTGCGCTCGGTGATGTCATGAAAAACTACAAGTATCTTGTCGCTGACTGGCGTAATAAACAGTTCAACATCCTTTATAGTACCGTCCTTGCAGAATATCCTTCGTTCAATTTTTAATGGGTTCCTTTCCAGAGAGAAAAAGCTATGCATTAAACTTTGCCATTCGGATATCGTTCTCTTCCTGACTTCCTCATCACGGTATGCAAGTGACCACCAATGTTCAAGGGTCGGAATGTCTTCAAGAGTGTAACCTGCCATATTTATATGCTGGGGATTTATATATTCTATGACGCCTTCCTTATTAATGAATGAGATTGCCATAGGAGAGTTTTCGACCAGCATCTTGAACTTTTTTTCACTTTCCAGCAACTCCTTTTCTGCGCGTTTGCGTTCTGCGATCTCGGAAAGAAGGGCCGCATTCACTGTGGAGAGTGCTGAGGTTCGCTCCGCAACGGTTTTATCGAGTCCATCACGAACTTGTTGAAGCAATTCATTTTTTTCGGTAAGTTCGAGAGTACGTTTTCTGACCTGCCGCTGTAACATCTTTAGCCAGAAGCTGCCGATAAGGACAACGACTAACATGATAAAAATAGCGGGCTTGAGATATTTCATGTAGCGCTGCCAGGGATCTTCCATGGTGAGCCATTTGTCATAGATCCGTTGATATTCTCCGCTTGCCTTGATGATCAATAACCCCTGATTCAGCTTTTCCAGAAGCTCGCTATCACCTTTTTTGACAGCGAATGAAAAGACGCGCTTATAATTAGGGACAGGCGGACCGGAAGTCAGCCCTTTTATTCCATGCTGGCTGATCGCCAAAGTGCCGATCAGTTTAGAACAGAGGAAAGCATCATGATTGCCTGATGCAATGAGTGATAATCCCTGCGGTATGGTATCCACGAGTATCAAAGGTCCCTGAAAATCATACTCCAGCAATGCATGATGGGCAGCATCAGAGCGCATGACCACAATCTCTTTTCCAAGGGCTTGTGATATGCTTCGAACAGGATCACTTCCTTTACGTACGAAAAACGCATCGTACGTTTCTGTATGGGGAAGGCTGAAATCTACGAGGGGGATACGGTCCGGCAACTTTGCAACGATAGGTAGCATATCAAGACGGCCAGAGATAAGGTCGTTCCACTCAGAATCCCATGTCCCTGTCGTTATTGTGATGGATAATCCCATGGCATTGGAAACAGCCTTGATCAGATCAACAGAGAATCCTGCAGCCTGCCCTTTTTCGTCAACAAAGGCATAGGGAGGGAATTCCAGTTCACTTCCAACGCGTATATCGGGGGAGCCGGTTGCAGCATGGCAGGTGCCAGTAGCTGCTCCTGATAAAAGTATAATGATTATTGTGAGAAGGATTGAGAAGCAATAATTAAAAACTCTGTAAATCATCCTGGTGATGTCAGTCAAACGTTAACTGCAGTCTCTGTATCGATGTTGACAGTCCGGTCCTGGGATTGACTTCCAGTACAGCGCATGAAAGCAGGGTCTGCCCTTTTGCAGTCTCAAAGCGGACAGGGATCTGATTGAGGAATTTTTGAATGATCTGTTCTTTTTTGACCCCGATGATCGAATCAACGGGTCCTGTCATTCCAACGTCAGTTATGAAGGCTGTTCCCTTCGGCAATATCTTTTCATCAGCAGTCTGGACGTGGGTGTGTGTGCCGATGACAGCACTGACTTCTCCATCAAGAAACCATGCGATGGCTGATTTCTCTGACGTGGCTTCTGCGTGAAAGTCCACGATTATCGTGCTCGTTTGTTTCCTGAGTTCCGCAATCTCTTTTTGCGCGGTCCTGAAAGGGCAGTCCATCTGGGACATGAACACCCTGCCAGAAAGATTGAGGATCGCAATCTTATCCCCTGAAGGGCCGTTCATGACAAGGCTTCCAAACCCGGGGACTCCGGGGGGATAGTTCGCGGGACGCAGGAGCCTGTTCTCCTTGACGATATAGGTGACCGCTTCTTTTTTGTCCCAGATATGATTGCCTGAGGTCAGTACATGTATGCCGAGTGACAGGAGTTCTTCACCGACTGATTGCGTGATCCCGAAGCCTCCGGCGGCATTCTCGGCATTTGCAATGACAAAATCGATTTTCAGTTTGCCGATGAGGTCGGGCAGGCCGTCCTTTACAGCCTTCCGGCCAGGATTACCGATGATGTCACCGATGAAGAGTATTTTCATTATTTAGATGATATCTAATAACATATTCATAACCTTGGACAAGTATGGTGAAAAAACATATTGAGCGATACCTTGGCATCTAATACCAAAAACATTCTGTTGAATGTGCATGTTACTGTGTATTAATAAATCTATCGCATTCAATATGTTTTTGAACCATGGCTTGTCCAAATATTACTTTGCATACTCAACATACCGCGATTCCCTTATTACCGTGACCTTGATCTGCCCCGGGTATGTAAGCTCCGACTCGATCTTCTTTGCGAGATCGCGGGAGATCTTGGCGCAGAGTTCATCATTAACCTCTTCGGGTTTTACAATTATCCTGACTTCTCTGCCCGCCTGTATTGCGTATGACTTGTTCACGCCTTCTACGGATGTAGCTATCTGTTCGAGCTTCTCCACGCGTTTCAGGTAATCTGTCAGAGTCTCTTTTCTGGCGCCGGGTCTTGCAGCGGAAAGTGCGTCTGCTGCCGCGACAAGAGAGGCCTCTACCGTAATAGGGTCGCCTTCTCCATGATGCACCGCGATCGCGTTAACAACCTTTGCGTTTTCGCCGAACTTTCGCGCGATGTCCGAGCCGATGGACTGGTGCGAACCTTCGATCTCATGATCAATGGCCTTTCCGATGTCATGAAGGATGCCAGCTCTTTTTGCGAGGCGTTGATCTACCCTGAGTTCCCCTGCCATTACACTTGCCAGATATGCGACCTCCCTTGAGTGTTGCAGCACATTCTGGCCGTAGGATGTACGGTATTTCAGCCTGCCGATAAGGCGGACCAGTTCATGATGCAGGCCGTGAAGCCCGAGGTCGAAGACAGCCTTTTCACCCTCTTCCTTTATGGTCGTCTCTACTTCTTTTGTAACCTTTTCAACGATCTCTTCGATCCGCGTGGGATGTATCCTTCCGTCAGTAATAAGCCGTTCGAGGGAAAGCCTCGCGATCTCTCTTCTAACCGGGTCAAAGCAGGACAGTATAACCGTTTCCGGGGTATCATCCACTATGAATTCCACTCCTGTTTTTGCCTCAAGCGTCCTGATATTCCTTCCTTCTCTCCCAATGATCCGTCCCTTCATCTCGTCATTTGGAAGGCTGACCGTAGAAATGGTATGGTCGCTGACATATTCACTCGCATACCGCTGGATAGCCAGGCTCAGTATCTCCTTTGATTTTCTGTCTGCTGATTCGGCAGCTTCATCTTCGATGCGTTTTGCTATCTTTGCGGCCTCAAACCTTGATTCGTCTTCAACCCGTTTCAGCAATTCCTTGCGCGCCTCCTCAACAGAAAGAGTTGATATCTGGGCCAGAACTTCGTTCTGTTTTTTGAGAATGGCTTCGTAGTTCTGTTCTTTATCCTGTAATGCCTTCTCCCGGTTGTTCAACTCCCGGTCTTTTTTGCTGAAAAAGTTTTCCTTCTTGTCAAGCTGTTCGAGCTTTCTGTCAAACATCTCTTCTCTCTGGCGAACCCTCTTTTCGAGCAGGTTCAGTTCTGAACGGCGCTCCTTTAATTCCTTTTCTGCATCGGCCTTTATACGGAGTACCGTGTCCGTAGCCCCAAGTTGAGCTTCCTTCTTGATGTTTTGTGCCTCTTTTTCCGCATTCTGTAAAAGTTTTTTTGCATCTTCCTCAAGTTCTTTGGCTTTTTTGCTTGTGCTTACTTTGAAATATAGAAACGACAGAACGAACCCCACTACAAGTCCAGCTGCAAGAAACAACGTGCTGTTCATGATCTGCTCCTCCTTTTGCTTAATCTTTTCTTGAAAATTTTTTCGTATCCCTGGTCTGATGGAAAAAAGAAATGTTTATTTGTGGCCATGTAGTGCTGTTCAATATAGTGCCCTTTAAAATCATGGGGATATTTATAACCAGTCCCTGAGCCAAGGCGTGACGCGCCTTTGTAGTTTGCACTTTTCAGAGACGCAGGCACTGGAGAAAGCCTTTCTTCTCTGACAGCCGAGAGCGCGTTATCTATTCCCTTGTATGAAGAATTGCTTTTGGGGGACATAGCGATATATATGGATGCCTGGGCCAGCGGGATACGGCCTTCAGGCATGCCGATCGACTCAACTGCATGATAGGCAGCTACCGCAACTTCAAGAGCGCGCGGGTCTGCATTGCCGACATCTTCAGATGCACATATAACTATTCTCCGCGCTATGTAGAGGGGGTCTTCCCCTGCCTCTATCATTTTTGCCAGCCAGTAGAGCACGGCGTCCGGATCGCTTCCTCTCATGCTTTTTATAAAGGCTGATATGGTATCGTAATGTTCATCTTCACTGTAGTAGAGAGACTTTTTCTGCAGGACTTCCTTGGCAAGCTGAACATCAAAGACAGACTGTCCAGCGCTTTTCAGCATCAGGGCGCCCATTTCGAGGGAATTCAATGCCCGTCTCGCATCACCTTCTGACATGGACGCAATAAAATCAGCCGCTTTGCTATCAAGGGAGATATTAAATCTGCCAAGTCCGGCTTCCTCATCCCTGACAGCCCGTTCAAGCAGCAGTTTGATTTCAGAAATTGTCAGAGGAAAGAACTGAAAGATCATGGAGCGTGAAGAGAGCGCAGGAATTATGGAGAAGAAAGGGTTCTGGGTGGAAGCGCCTATGAGGGTAACGACACCGTTTTCGACATCAGGCAGAAGTGCATCCTGCTGCAATTTATTGAACCTGTGGATTTCATCGATGAAAAGGATAGCTTTATCTGCTTTCCTCGCATCCTTCAGTGCCTCCTTGATATCTCCTATTCCTGAGGTCACAGCATTGAGGGAGATGAAATGCGCCATGGTACGCCTGGCCATAATATGGGCAAGCGCTGTTTTGCCTGTTCCCGGCGGTCCATATAATATGAGAGATACGATAGAGTCATTCTCGATCGCTTCTCTCAAAGGTTTTCCCTCACCGAGTATGTGGGATTGGCCGATAAAGTCTTTCAGGTTTTGCGGCCGCATCCTCCAAGCAAGTGGGGACTTTTTTTCTGACTGTAGCAATTCCATGTTCACGTGAAAATAATTGTTGATAATGAACAATAGAAAACGAATCTCCTTTGATCATTATCAAAATGCAGCGGGAAGGGACAGAACATAAAGGACAGCGTGGGCTTTTTAAACAGCAGGATACATTATAGTATATGGCAAATCTATCTGACTAACCTCGTTTTTATTATCCGGGGGTACCTGTATCCTGGAAAAACGGGAATTTTTCAAGTACGCCTTGCGAGGCCTTTTAATCTGACCGATATTTTTATAATCATCCATGCCCAGTAAAACCCTGACTGTCAAAGCAATAAGAAGAATTGTGTCCCAGCACTGCACTAAAAAGGACCCACCTTGCCGTGTGGAAAAAAAACTTTGATCCCTGTTTACACAGGTGGGCGCCTTGAAAGCAAGATCAGGCATAATCCCTTTATCAGGGCGCACAACACTTGCTTTACACCAGCTCCCAAAATTTTCCAATTGTCGGAACAAGTCCCTTTTCCAAACCACTAACAAGGCAGGCTGTCTCCTTGTACTCATATTTAATAATTTTATAACAGAAAAGCTTCTTATTAATCAAGTTAAATTACGCCTTATAATCTGGTGAACCGCTGCTTATTTGCTGATAAGGCCATAGCCTATAAGGACATTTCTCAGCTTTTCCCTGTTGTCTTTTGCCATCTCGCAAAGAGGGAGCCTGAACTCTTCACTGATCTTCCCCATCATGCTGAGGGCGGTCTTGGCAGGGATCGGATTGGTTTCTATGAACATCGACTGGTTTAATGGTTCCAGTTTGAAATGCAGCTTCCTTGCTTCTCCGATGTCCCCCTTCTCCCATGCCTTTATCATCTGGGAAACATCACGGGGAGCAACATTCGCAGCAACGGATATCACGCCTTTCCCCCCGAGAGCCAAAAGCGTCAATGTGGTGAAGTCGTCTCCTGATATAAGCGTGATGCGGTCGCCGCAAAGCCGAATGATGTCGCTAACCTGTCTCATGTCTCCCGTGGCTTCTTTAATAGCAATAATATTTTTTATTTCTGCAAGACGGGCTACTGTCTGGGGGAGCATATTTACTGCTGTACGTCCCGGCACATTATAAAGGACGATGGGGATGTCAACGGTCTCAGCAACTTCCTTGTAATGCCTGTACAAGCCTTCCTGTGTTGGTTTGTTGTAGTAGGGAGCTACAAGGAGTGCTCCGTCAGCGCCCAGCTCCTTTGCCTTTTTTGTGATCATTATTGTCTCATCTGTAGAATTCGCGCCTGTACCCGCAATAACTGGAAGCCTCTTATTGACAGTCTTGACGGTTATTTCAATGACCCTGTAGTGTTCTTCATAATCCAGGGTTGCGGACTCCCCTGTTGTTCCACAGGGGACAATGGCATCAGTTCCTTCAGAGATATGCCACTCGATCAGCTCGCTCAGGGCTTTTTCATCAACCTTTTTATTTTTAAATGGTGTAACTATTGCGACTATTGAACCTTTAAACATGCTTCCTCCGTTTTTATTGGTTTTTGTGTTCCTAAAGTTTATGCAAAAAATCATATAAGGTCAAGTTGAAAAACGAGGCCCCTGTAATTCAAAATTGACACCTCGCGGGGCTTTCTGATATGTTCAATGAGCATATTAATATATGTATCGAAAGCATTATCGGAGAAACTATGTTCGACCTCGGCGCACAGGAACTAATTGTAATATTTATCGTGGCCTTTCTTGTCTTTGGCCCAAAGAGACTGCCGGAGCTCGGCAGGACGCTTGGCAAGGGAATACGGGAACTGAAGGCCGCATTGATGAACGTAAAGGATACCCTGGAAGAGTCGGACCTGAATGTGTCAAAAGAGATAAAGGAAGCCAGGGCTGGCCTGGAGGATTCTATCAAGAAGGCTGTTGAACCTGAAATTGCCCCAAAAGTATATGAAAAAAACGACAGCCAGACACCCGTAAGCGGAGATGCAGACAAGACCCCTGCCGGGGAAAAGGGATCAGGATCAGGGTCTGAAAAAGATGCATAAAGAGCCCCTTACGGCACACCTTACTGAGTTAAGAAACAGGATCGTCATATCTCTTATTGCAGTCAGTGTCGCATTTGGTATCTGCTTTAACTATTCTGAAGAGATATTCCTCCTTTTGACTGCACCAATGCATAATGTCATTGTTTTTTCGCTGCAAAAACCGTTTATTTCATTTGTCCCCGGGCAAAACCCTGACCTTAACCTTATATTCCTTGCGCCGGCAGAGGCTTTATGGATGCATCTGAAGATTGCTTTTATCAGCGGATGCATAATCAGTTCCCCGGTTATTTTCTTTGAGCTATGGAGATTCATTTCACCGGGACTGCTCCCCAAAGAAAAAAAACTTGCCGTACCTTTTGTCTTGACTACGACACTGCTGTTTATGATCGGGGCCATTTTCTGTTTTGTCATTGTCCTGCCCTTTGCCATAAACTTTCTTCTCACCTATAAAACAGAGAATATCAAGCCGATGATCTCGGCAGAGAAGTACATTGACTTTTGCCTGAAATTCATCCTGGCATTCGGCGCCATCTTCGAGCTTCCGGTTGTCGTGGTGTTTCTCACGAGGATGGGTGTCGTAACAACTGATTTCCTGGCAAAGAACAGGAAGTATGCTGTACTCATTGCATTTGTGGCTGCGGCGCTGTTGACACCAACTCCGGATGCCTTTAATCAGATCCTCATGGCAGTGCCGATACTGGTTTTATATGAAGCAGGGATATTGGCCTCGAGGATATTGAACAGGAAAAAGAAGGCAGAGGAAAAGCAGTAAAAAGGATAGGGGTTTTCAGTTACTGGCGCCGCCCTTTACCCTTCTGTACTTTTCTTCACCAACACACTCCTTGGCAAAGGCACACCAGTCCAGACAGGTAGGGCCGATGACCCG
This sequence comes from Nitrospiraceae bacterium, assembly GCA_003599425.1. Lineage (GTDB taxonomy): Bacteria > Nitrospirota > Thermodesulfovibrionia > UBA6902 > UBA6902 > SURF-23. Next base: position 15,074 of record QZKC01000065.1, read on the forward strand.
CATGTTTGGTTTTCCGCAGAACTTACAGTTGATTTCTGTTTCATCACTCCATATTTCTAACTCTTTACCGCAGTGACGACAGGCGATGTCTTCAGGTTTGGGTTGTTTTATTTCACTGCTGCCCGGACATCCATTTTTTAACATGTGCACACCTCTTTCTTTATTTTGATTTATTTTTACATAATTGCTTAAGAATCGCTATGATGAGTGTCATAAATAAGATATGCTGCAAATTTGTTGATTTTTTGATTTTCTTTGTATATCTTAAAGCAAGTTAACAGTTAACACAAAAGGGGAAGTCAGGCTCTTGAAGCAGTATCCATCTACACTTTATACGGAAAATTGCCGATTAATAATGTATAAAATTTGTGATACAGTATTCTTAGCGCGAGGCATGCGCGTTTTGCCAGAGAACAGAGAGTTAGTGAATTGAAACCCAAAGCAAAAGAATCAATGAATGGCCTTATTAAGAGGCTCAGGGAAGAGATCATCCCGATGTTTGAGAAAGCACTTTCAAACGGCTCATCAGAATTGTTCCAAAATCCTCATATTGTAAATTGCTGGAAGGAGTTTAACTGTAAATCTGCTTCTTGCGCTTTACATGGAAATGAACTTGCCGCGGCAAGATGCTGGCAGGTTGCAGGCACCTATTGCGGAGGGGAGCCACAGGGCACTTTCGTGGAAAAATGCGGGAAGTGTTCTGATTGCAAAGTGTTCAGGGATTCATGCCCGACCGTCGTTGAGGAAATAGGGGAGCAGTTTAACAACATCATGTTCCTGTTCAACAAGCAAAAGACAAAGATGCTGGAAGATAAGGAGCATATTGAACGTCTGAACCGCGAGCTTATTTCAGCATTAGAGCAGATCGATATAAAAAACAGGGAAATCCAGAAAATGATGATAACCGATAAGCTTACCGGCCTGTATAACCGGCATCATCTTGTCACAGTCCTTGAGGATGAGATCGCCCGCTGTAACAGGTACGGACATCCTCTTGCGATCATGATGATCGATATAGATGACTTCAAGAGCATCAATGAAAAATATGGCCAGTCAACAGGGGATATAATGCTTGAATATGTCGGGGTGCTGATCAAGGAGAACACGAGAAAGTTTGACAGGTCTTTCCGGTATGGCGGGGAAGAATTTATAGTTGTCCTTCCAGAGACGGACATAACTCTCGCATATATCGTAGCCGAGCGGATACGGAAAGGGTTTGAGATCAAGGCCTTCCATGCAGGCAGAAAAGGGAGCGTGTCCGAACTGCATATTTCACGCACCCTGAGTATCGGGATTACGGCGACATTCCCCTATAAAACAAATGACATAAGCATTGAAGAACTGCTCAATCAGAGCGATAAGGCCTTATATCTTGCCAAAAATAAAGGCGGCAATATGAGTGTACGGTTTGAGTAGTTCTTTAGACCTTGTTCCAGCAGTCAGAGTGTTCAAGAGACGTATTTATGATCCTGTTCAGCTCTTCTTCGAGGGTCAAATTCCTGCTCCTTAACCCTTCAAGCAGTTTCCGGGGGATCTCAACAGTGCAGAGTTTGTCGTTTTTTATCACCTGGAATTTATACGCAATGTGCATGAATATATAGAAAATCCTGAGGATTATGATTGACCCATCGATCTCCCTGATCTTCTCTTCAACAATTTCGTATGCCGGGACTTCTTCTTTTGTGACCTGACGATCCATGATCTGTTATTACCTTTCGTTCTATTGAAATTATATCGTGAATTTTACTTTTGTCTATACTCTAAATCATAATTTTGAATTTATTGTGAATTAACCTTCCATTGCGTCAAGTACATTTACTCTGATCCAGTGAAGGTCCCACCAGAACAGGGGAGATACTTCGTACCCGTGGAGGAGCATCCCGAAATGCAGGTGATCGCCGCCAGCGAGTCCGGTGGCCCCTGTCTTTCCTATGATATCACCTCTGGAGACGGGCTGTCCTTCAGATACGGATATTGAAGACAGGTGACCGTAAAGGCTCATGAGTCCCATACCATGGTCTATAACTACGGTGTTGCCATAGATGCTGAGGTCTCCTGCGAATCTGATGATACCGGAGTTTGCCGCCTCTACCGGTGCGTGAGCGTTTGAAGCAAGGTCATAACCAAGGTGGACACTGTGGCTGATCGTATTTCCCTTATACTGATATGTCCTTTTGTCTCCGTAGACTGCCATTACCTGACCGTTTCTCAGTTGAAGGAATGCTTCGTTCCAGAGTATTTTAGGGTCTGTATTTTTTGATATGTCCATAAGCTTTTCCAGCGCCTTTGCCCTCAGGTCCTCATTCACTTTTTTAAATGCACTTGCGTGATCGGATATGCTTGTCTCGTTCAACAGAGATGCCGCAACGGTATCAATGAATTTGTCATCTATAGCTATGGAAGACAGCCGGTATGACACTGGTTTAATTGTTGAGCGAATTGCCTGAACATTCTGGTTGCCGGCAGCATCCTGCGCCACTGCGTAAAGCAGAGCGTTCTCTTTTACATCATACGGGATGGGGAAGAACACATAGTAATACGATGCCTTGCCATCCTGCGCAGACTGTTCTGAAGGCTTCCTGAAAGCAGGGAAACGCCTGTCTTCGAGCTTGACGAAAACAGAATCAGTATCTTTTGCCATGAGCACAACGAAACCGGCTCCTCCCTGGCTGACTACTTCAGGTGATTTGATAATATTGAGCGCTGGTGGGACTGTGTCTATGGTTGCTTTTATATCCTGGCTGAGTTTTTTGAACATGCCGGACTCTGCACGCACCTGAATACTTGCTATTCCATCAGACAATGCAAGGTCTTTCGGCTTGATCTGAAGCGTGTATGTCTTTTCAACACCGCCGGGAGTGCCTTTCAATAGTTCAATTTTCCTGTCTCCCTGATTGACTGACACTTCAAGAGACTTAATATGCTTACCCTGAAGCACAATCGTTTTGGCGGCAGGCAGGACTGTGAACCCGTCAGTCCCCTTCAGGACGGGCTGCGATATAAAAATGAACTGGTACGCAAGAAATCCTGCAATAGCTATAACGAGAAACAGGACAGTAACAAAGGCGATCCTGCTAAACCCGTTTCCTCTTGTTTTTTTGTTGTCATGAATATACATTTCTTTAAAATCCAAAAAACAAACAGGGAATAATAAGCCTTATATTCTGCACAAATATGCCAGTGAAAGCAATAGAGGCGTTTTAAAGGTGTCAAGCCAAAATAAGAATGTCCGGTTTTTACCAAAATAGAAATGTCCGGTTTTCATGTTTGAGTTAACGATGAATCTGTTTGCTGATAATTGTTGT
>QZKC01000088.1 GCA_003599425.1 Nitrospiraceae bacterium
TATATATTCACCTGATAGGTGAAAGGCAAAAGTTAGTTAAGCTTATAATAAATCTGTGATAATCTGCGTTAATCTGTGGCTAACTGCTTTTTATAGGTTTATTCATTACTAAAAAATAGTCGCAATATTTATACCAAGAAATAAGCTGAGTATAAAAAAAGCAAGTAATACGCCAAGCTTTGAAGACCAATTTCTATCAAGAGGCCATAGACGCTGTTCAAGGAACTTTTGGTAATCTGTCTTAGTTTTAAGCGTCTTCCAACTGTCTGGAATTCGCATTTGTCTAACGATAATAGTTGTGATCATGGGTGCAGCCACAATGAGTGGAATAAGTGTCTGAAGCCATACTTGGGAGGTATCTAGATTGCTTAAATCAGGTTGTGACATGCGTGAAAAAATTGGGGGTATGAAGGCGGCTGACAAATACCAGTATAGATTATTTAGCGTATGGTTCCAATGTTCAAGACCAAATTCATTAAGATCAGAATTAACATTCAGTTCTATAATAAGGTCGTTTTTTTCTGCAGTTTTTAATTTTTCAAAACGATAGAAATAATAAGAATGTGCCAAAGACTGTAGAAAAATGAGCCAACCTAACGATATGAGAATTCCGTCTTCCAGATGAAACAAGGTAACCGTTATCCATTGAGCCGTTGGGGGAGGTATTCGGTCATTGCTAAAGTTCATCGTATTAGCATTTATGATCTTCAATATTTCTGCTTTTCGCCAATGGTACTGTTGTTCCTTGGTCGGATTCTTTATTCTCTCTCCAGTGTTCGGTTCCTTTAGTTTCTCTAAAGAGCAGGGGTTATTATTATCGCTATAAGTGTGATTTGCTATCCAGTAATTCCACAACCACTTTGATAAAAAGTCCGGGTCCTCGCATGCACGGGCCAACTGACCTGAAAACGTTTTTTCATGAATCATGGTACGCCGTTCTCGTTCACTATCCTCATACATGCAAACAAAACCCAGTATAAAGCTTAATATAATGAGACGGTAGCGTTTTTTATTGAATTCATTTTTTAGCTGATTTAGTATCTCATAGGTGACTTTTTCCTTTCCTCTCCTACTGATGACATTCGTTTCGGGAAGCTTTTCCCACACTTTAATAAACGCATCCCAACTCTGCCAAACAACAAGGGCAGCAATCGGGAAATAAATGGGGAAATAATACCAGGCAGGAACCTCTGAAAATGTCTTATATGGAACAGCAAACAATGAGTATGTTATTGGTTCATTATAGTCAGCCCAGAACCGTGCACACGCACAAATTAGACAAGAAAAAATAAACAGTATGAAAGTAATTGTATTTAGCGGACTACTTTTAATCCATGAGACAAGTTTATAGTAGAAAGATTTGTGTTCAGTCATAAAGCCCTTCAAGTAATTTCAATAAGTTACATTATTAACTTTTAAAAGGCAATAGTACGAATCTCAACATGTTATCTTTAAGTTTAAAATTCTTTATGTAGAAAAGATAAGTTTTGTATTTAATTCATTATGATTTTCAAATTTCTTATTATTTCTATCAAATCCACAATATGAACAATTAAAGTTGCATTTCAATGTGAGATAATGAGTGAAAAATAAGGGTTTCAGGATTGGATTTTTTTTGAATTTGATATTGAAAATATTTTGGGTATAATTGTTTAATAATTTAAATGATAATTCTTGAAACATGGCAAATAAAAGATTTTGTTATTTGTTTTTATTTAAATTATACTACCTTACAAAACAAATTAACTCTTTGAATATCATTTAATATATGATATTAATTTATATGCTATTTGGTCTTTACATAACTATTTATCCAAGATTTTTTTCGAGTGACCATTTAGACTGAAGATTAAGCTTTATCATGCAAGTTTAAATTGATTATATCTAAATCGGAGGTCTAAGATTAGATACATTGGTTTGGATGCAGGCTCAGTAACTGTTAAGCTCGTCGTCATGGATGACGACTGCAATATAATTCATAACGTCTACAAAAGGCACAAAGGTCATCCATTAACAATAGCCTACCAATTGTTAGGTGAGGTTATAAAAACAGAAATCAATAATGACAACTGCGGATCAACCGCTTCAAATGCCAATGGGGGTTACTTCCTTTCAATAACCGGTTCAGCGGGAAAACTGCTTTCTGATATTATTCAGGTTAAACACATCAACGAGATCGTTGCGCAGGCATCAGCTACAAGACACTTCTTTCCCATAGTAAAGACCGTTTTTGAAATGGGCGGGGAAGATTCCAAATTAATAATACTTAATGACACCGGTATAGAAGATTTTTCTATGAATTCAGTATGCGCCGCAGGCACTGGGTCATTTATTGAACAGCAGGCAGAGCGACTCCTGTTGTCTTTGGAAGAATTCAGCAGGTTGGCAACTATATCGAAATCACCTCCCAGAATAGCAGGAAGATGCAGTGTATTCGCAAAATCCGACATGATTCATTTGCAGCAGATTGCAACGCCGGTCGAAGATATTGTGGCTGGCTTGTGCTTTGCTGTCGCCAGGAATTTTAAAGGAACTATCGTCAAAGGTAGGAAAATTATCCCTAAGATAGCGTTTCAAGGAGGAGTGGCAGCGAACGCAGGTATAGTAAGGGCCTTTAGAGAAATATTTGACGTTGACCTGATCGTTCCTGAGCAGTTCATGTTTATGGGAGCAATCGGTGCAATTTTAAAAGACATGCATGATAATTCGAAAAACAACTTTTATCTGGAAAATCTCGAAGAGCACATTCGGTCGATAAAAATATCGGGCAACGGGCGGCGTTCTCCCCTGATTGTTGAAGGGGATAATTTTCTAACAAGACATGGAAACGGAAATCAAACCGTAAGCAAAAAGGCAACGGTATATGTAAATGACTGTTTTCAGAAATCAGCATCTGTAGTCAAAATAAAGGCATATCTCGGAATAGACATAGGCTCGATCAGCACAAATCTCGCCGTAATTAATGAAAAGGGGGAGCTGCTTTCCAAACGTTATCTGATGACCTCGGGAAGACCCATTGACGCTGTAATGAGAGGCTTGCGGGAAGTAGGGGAAGAGATCGGCGAAAACGTTGAGATCGCTGGTGTCGCAACCACTGGCTCGGGCAGGTATATGATTGCTGATCTCGTGGGCGCTGACGTTGTGAAAAACGAAATCACGGCACAAGCAAAGGCCGCCATATTTATCGATGGCAAGGTCGACACTATCTTCGAGATAGGCGGACAGGATTCGAAATACATTTCCATTGACTGCGGCGTTGTTGTCGACTTCGAGATGAACAAGGCGTGTGCTGCCGGAACCGGTTCGTTCCTCGAAGAGCAGGCGGAGAAGCTCAATATATCAATCAAGGAAGAATTTGCCAACTGCGCCTTCTCATCAAACCATCCTTGCAATCTCGGTGAGAGGTGTACTGTCTTTATGGAGAATTCCCTGATGGCGAATCTACAGCAGGGGACACAGAAGAACGACCTGATGGCAGGACTGGCATACTCTATTGTAGAGAATTATATTAATAGGGTAGTCGCTGGCAAAAAGATCGGAAAGAACATTTTCTTCCAAGGTGGCACTGCCTTCAATAAATCTGTTGTGGCGGCATTTGAAAAGTTCTTAGGCAGGGAGATCACGGTACCGCCTAATCATGACGTTACCGGTGCCATCGGTATGGCGCTTATAGCCAAGGAGCATATGGAAAGCAGTAAAGACGTAGCGCAATATGCACCTACAAAGTTCAAAGGATTTGACCTATCGAAAAGAAATTACGAGATCAAATCATTCTCCTGCAAGGGATGTTCTAATGTCTGCGAGATCAACCGGATAAGCCTCGAAAAAGAAGAAGGGCATCTTTTTTACGGCGGCAGGTGTGAGAAGTACGACATGAAAAAAAGAATAGACAAATCGGAAATGGAAGATCTTTTTGCATACAGGGAAGGTCTTCTCTGGAGGGAATATAAAATGGGACCGGAGACATCTGCGCCGGGCGCGCGGACTATCGGCGTCCCGTACGTTTTCTTTTTTCAGGATTATCTGCCGTTCTGGATAACGCTTCTGAACGAGCTCGGACTTGATGCCATAGTTTCACCTAAAACAAACAGACAAATCGTGAACCTCGGGGCGGAGACGGTCCTTTCTGAGACATGCTTTCCGGTCAAGGTAGCCCACGGTCATGTCAAGTATCTTGCGGAGAACAACGTCAGGAATATTCTCCTACCGTCCTTCGTCAGCCTGAGCGATAATAACAGCTATTTCGATAAAGAGTCACCGTGCCCGTATGCTCAGACAATACCCTATCTGGCAAAGGCCGCGTTCAGCGATGTGAATATATTGAGTCCTATAATCGATTTCAGACGCGGCGATGATTTTATTGTCCATCAGATAAAGAAAGGTTTGAGACAGTTCGGCTTGTCCCCAGGAAAGATCAGACAGGCGTTAAAGCGGGCTAGGGAAATGCAGAGTGAATTCCAGAGAGCGATCCATGAAAAGGGGAGGAGCACACTTGCTTCCTTGAAGGAGAGGACGGTTGTCATTGTCGGGAGGACTTATAATTCTTCCGACAGTGGAGTGAACCTGCAGCTTCCACAGAAGCTTGCATCCCTTAACGTCATGTCTGTTCCAATCGACTTTCTACCTCTTGACTCGGTGGATATATCCAACAGATGGCCCCAAATGTACTGGAAGAGCGGCAAGCGGATCCTTCAGGCCGCGAGGATCATAAGGGACAATCCGATGCTGTATCCTATTTATATCAGTAATTTTAACTGCGGACCCGATTCATTCATATTTGAATATTTCAAGGAAGAGATCGGCGATAAGCCGTTCCTTTTTCTTGAGATAGACGAGCACAGCGCGGACGCAGGCGCGATAACGAGGTGTGAAGCCTTTCTCGACAGCATCGAAGGCCGTCATTCAAGAAAACGGTCGACGTTCAGCAGTAATATATCTTTGAATGCTGCCCCGGGAGCGATATCAGCGAAGAGGAGCGATGAGCTTTTTTTGATGACGGACGACAGCAGTGCCTATCTCCCTCAGGATACAGGCGATAAATCGGCCCTATCACGTGTCACACGTTACGCATCAAGTGCAGCCTTTCGAGAGGCGAAGAACATCTATATCCCTAGGATGTCGGATCACGCTTTTGCCCTGGCGGCTGCATTTGAGCACTCAGGCATATACGCTGAGGTATTGCCGGAGCCTGACAGGGAGACTGCAGAGATCGGCAGGAGGCATATATCCGGCAAACAATGTTATCCGTGCGTGTTGACCATAGGCGAGATGTTAAAACAGGCATCTTCGACCGGTCCATCTGCTGACAAGTTAGGCTTTTTCATGCCCGGCGGCACAGGACCATGTAGGTTTGGACAGTACAATATATTTCAAAGGCTGGTACTGGACCGTCTCGGTCTTGATAATGTGCGGGTCTATTCCCCTGTTCAGGACAGGACTTTTTACAGTGACCTCGGGATAGCTGGAAATGATTTCGTAAAAAGGACATGGGAGGGCATTGTTTGTATTGAGTTACTTACAAAATGTCTTCATGAGACAAGACCATATGAGAAGGAAAAGGGAACAAGCGATTATATCTATAATAAGAACCTAAAAAGATTATATGGCGCCCTTAGGACTAGGAACAGCGATCTTGAGGCTATACTTGATGATATGCTGAAGGAATTCAGCTCTGTACCTCGATTAAGCGGTAAAAAACCCTTGATAGGCATAATCGGCGAGATATTCGTCAGGTCCAATAAGTTCACAAATGACAACTTGATCGGCAAGATCGAGGCCCTCGGTGGGGAAGTATGGCTGTCCCCTCCGGAAGAGTGGATATATTATGTCAATCATATCGGGTTAAAACATGCAATGATAAAAAACGATCTCAAGTCGATATTAAAATTGTTCTTAAAGAACCGGTTCCAGACCAAGACAGAACACAGACTGGGCGGTATCTTCAAAGGCCATCTAAAAACCAATTGCGAGCCTTCGACAAGGCATATACTGAAAAAAGCCGGGCCTTACATCCATGATTCGTTTGAAGGAGAAACGATCTTAAGTATAGGCAAGGCAGTAGACCTAATAGAGAAGGGCGTATCGGGTATTGTAAATGCAATGCCTTTCGGTTGCATGCCTGGTACCATAGTAACTGCTATTATGAGAGCGGTCAGCAGAGATTATGATATTCCTTGCATAAGCATTGCGTATGATGGCACAGAGTCCGTGACAACCGGGATTCAACTTGAGGCATTTATGCACCAGACAGGCGAGTATATGGAACGGACATAGCGAAGGATTTTGTAGGGCAACCTTTTATCAAACTGAGGCGCAAAAAAATGAGTCTTCTTGAGGAAATTAAAATTGATCTAACGGGGGTAGCCGATATCTTGAGGAATAACAATCTATCTGTGCCTAAATATCAAAGATCTTATGCATGGAAAGACCAAAATGTTTTGGATCTGTTTCAGGACATATCAACAGCAATGGTTGGAGGGTCAAAGGAATATTTTTTAGGCTCCATAGTCATATCTCAAAAAAATAATGAACGTCCGGAGGTTGTAGATGGTCAACAACGACTTGCGACTATTACGATTTTAATATCTGCAATTAGAGACTATTTCTTTCTCAATAAAGACGATAAACGTTCAGCAAGCATTGAGACTGATTATCTTGTAAAGACGGAATTAGAGACTTTAGAACGCATACCGAGACTTCACTTAAACGAGGCGGATCATGATTTTTTCTCTAAGCGGGTATTGACACAACCTGATCAAAAAGAACGACAAACTCTCCCTGCTAAAGAATCCCATAAACGTATAGACAACGCAGCAAAGATAGCTGCTGAACACATTAATAAACTTGCCGATGTAGTCAATGAACCAGCCAAGCGTCTTATTGAAGTTGTGAAGTATGTTGAGAAAAATGTAAAGGTAATATCTGTTAGAGTTCCTGACGATGCTAATGCTTTTACAATATTTGAGACTTTGAATGATAGAGGTCTTCCATTAGCAATTTCTGACTTATTGAAAAATTATTTATTTCATTTATCAGGAAACAGGCTGGATGAAGTGCAGCAGCGGTGGGTTTCTATGATTGGCGCTTTAGAAGCAGTGGATAGTGAGGATATGGTAGTCACATATATTCGCCAGTTCTGGTCATCGCAATATGGACTTACACGCGAAAGAGAATTGTATAAGAAAATTAAGGAAAGAACGACTAGTAAACAGCAAGCCATAGATTTAGCATCGGATTTGAATAATAACTCACGCTTATATGCTGCTATTTTGAATATCCGCCATGATGTTTGGAATGATTACGGTGCTACTGCCAAGGAACACATGGCTACACTTAATGATCTTGGGATGATTCAAATTCGCCCTCTACTACTTGCCATTCTGGATAAGTTCTCAGTTGCTGAAGTAAGAAAGAGCTTGCGATTGTTTTTGTCATGGTCTGTCAGATTTCTCATATATGGTGGTCTCGGTGGTGGGGCATTAGAGACACAGTATTGCGATCGTGCTGTTGAGATTCGTAAAGGCAAAATTAAAACTGCCCGAGAATTGCTTGCTGTTATGAAAAATGTAGTACCTTCCGATGGTGAGTTTAAACAAGCTTTTCAGAATGCCAGTGTATCAAAGGACTATCTGGCACGGTACTACCTTCGTGTGCTCGAAAATCAGGTTATCGGGAAGACCGAGCCTGAATTAGTTCCTAATAGCAATGAAGATGTTGTGACTCTTGAGCATATTTTGCCTGAGAATCCCAGCAGAGCTTGGGGGCATGTCAAAGAGGAGGATGCAAAAACTTACTATAAGCGCATTGGCAATTTAGCACTGTTGACGAGGAAGATTAATTCGGAGATAGGTAATAAGGGATTTAATGCCAAGATTCGATATTATAAGGAATCCAGTTTTGAGTTAACAAAAAATCTTGCTTCACATGTTAACTGGGGGATATCTGACATCGAAGCGAGGCAAGCGACATTGGCTAAATTGGCGGTTAAAGCGTGGCCTAACAAAGTTTGAACCGCGTTTATCAGTTTTGTAAGCATTAATACCACCACAAAGATACTGAAAAACGCAGCGCCGTATCTTCACCATTCATTTGAAGGAGAAGCGGTCCTGAGCATGGGCAAGGCAGTGGATTTTGTAGAGCACGGCGCTTCCGGCGTCATCAGCGCCATGCCGTTCGGATGCATGCCCGGCACCATCGTAAGCGCCCTGCTGAAGGGGTTGAAACGTGATACAGGCATTCCCTGCCTCAGTGTTGCCTATGACGGCGTGGAGACAACCTGCTCAGGGATACAGCTTGAGGCCTTCATGCACCAGGCCGGGCAATATAAGCAGCAAGGGAAAGTTATGTAGAGATGAAGTGGTGAAGTTGTTTCACCTTCTTTCCTTCTGCACTTCTGACTTTTGCGCTTCTGCTCTTCTTATTACCAAACAAATTTCTTTTCTGGTATAATGATGTTTTCCTGACTGCAGGCGGGGAGCTTTAATCCGGCCGCTTGCATCAAGCAAAAGGAGGTGAACTGTTTGGGAAGTGTTACGAAGTGGCGCAAGAAGAAAATGAGCAAGCACAAACACAGGAAGCTGCGCAAAAAGATGAAACATAAGAAATAGATGCATGCTCTTGACATTGCATCTTTCAAATGTTAATAATATTCGCTTTGTCTGATTTTTAAGTAAAAAGTTTATTTTATAGCTTCATTAACAGGACTTAAACTTTTCTTTTCAGTATACGTTCTTTATCAGCGGGAAAAACAGATGGGAAAAAGTGCGACATTTGAGAGAGGGATCCATCCGAGGTATAACAAGGAACTGGCATCTCACAAACCCATTGCCCGGGCCCGGATCCCGCAGAGGGTTGTCATTCCGCTCAGCCAGCATATCGGCGCCCCTGCAAAATGCGAAGTAAAAATAGGAGACGAGGTCAAGAAGGGGCAGATCATTGGCTCTCCATCAGGTTTTGTATCGTCTCCAGTCCATGCATCTATTTCCGGGAAGGTGATCGCTATAGCAGATTTCCCGACCTCTGCAGGCAGGCTGGTTAATTCTGTTGTTATTGAAAGCGACGGGCAGGATGAAGCCATTGCTTTCAAAGAAAGTCCTGACTACCTGAATCTCGGCGCTGATGAAATAAAATCACTTATCAAAGATGCAGGTATTGTCGGTATGGGCGGCGCTGCTTTTCCGACGAATGTAAAGCTTTCTCCCCCGAAAGAAAAACCCATAGATTCCGTGATCCTTAACGGCGCGGAATGCGAACCATATCTCACTGCTGACCACAGGCTCATGAACGAACACCCCGGGGAAGTCGTTGAAGGCCTGAAGATAATTATGAAATCTCTTGGAGTGAACAAGGGATATATCGGCATAGAAGAGAACAAACCGGATGCAATACAGGCGATAAAGGCCGCTGTTTCAGGGGAAGCAAATATTGAAGTGTGTTCACTTGAGATAAAGTATCCGCAGGGCGCGGAGAAAATGCTGATCAAGGCAATAAAAGGCAGAGAGGTCCCTAGCAAGGGGCTTCCGATGGATGTCGGGGTTGTGGTGCAGAATATCGGTACGGCACTGGCAGTATATGAGGCGGTTCGTTACGGCAAGCCGCTTATAGAACGCGTAGTTACGGTCACCGGCAACGGTATCAAGGAACCAAATAATCTTATGGTACGCATCGGCACGTTGATGTCTGATGTCATTGAGCAGTGCGGAGGGCTTGTTGAGGGAGCGGTCAAGGTGATATCCGGCGGGCCCATGATGGGATTTGCGCAGTGGTCTCTCGACGTCCCTGTAACAAAGGGCACGTCAGGGATACTGGTGCTGACAGCGGATGAGTATGCGCCGTCTGATGAATATTTCGCCTGCATCAGATGCGGCAGATGCGTTGACGTATGCCCTATGGGGCTGAACCCTTCGATGCTGAGCATCCTGGCTGAAAAAGGCTTTTATGAAGAGGCAAAGGATTATAACCTTTTTGACTGCTTTGAATGCGGCTCGTGCGCCTTTGTCTGCCCGGCAAAGAGGCCGATGGTTCAGTTCATGAGGCTTGCGAAGTCTCAGGTGAAACCGTAAAAAATTTTAAATTTTAAATTTCAAATTTTTTATAAAAAGAGGATTTAATGGCAACTGAAGCAAAGACACAGCAGTTAGTCGTATCCGTCAGCCCGCATGTGAGGGATGAGGAATCGATCGCGAAGATCATGTGGACTGTCAATTTCGCTCTTCTGCCCGCATTGATCATGTCAGTTTATTATTTCGGGCCGAGAGCAGTATATGTCACGGCGCTTTGTATAGTTACGGCTGTTCTTTCAGAGCGTTTATTCCAGAAAGGCCTGAAAAGAAAAGTCACAACGAACGATGGCAGCGCATTTTTGACCGGGCTTTTACTTGGGATGAATCTGCCGCCGAGTGTTCCGTTTTACATTCCTGTCGTAGGCTCTGCTGTTTCCATTCTTATCGCGAAGATGCTTTTCGGCGGCCTGGGATACAATATATTCAACCCGGCGCTTGTCGGCAGGGCCTTTTTACTGATCACATGGCCGAAGCTCATGACCATATGGTCAGAACCGACAGCGCAGTTCGTTGCACTGGATGCAAAGACAACGGCAACCCCTCTGGGCATATTAAAGGAAGAGGGCATTGTAAAACTCCTTGAGATCTTCGGCGACAAGATGAGCCTTTATTCACACCTTCTTATGGGAAACAGGGCAGGTTCGATCGGTGAAACTTCGGCTTTGGCGCTCCTCATAGGCGGAGCGCTCCTCCTTTATAAAAGATACATCACATGGCACATACCATTCTCATTCCTTGGAACAGTTGCATTGCTCGCATGGGTATTCGGAGGGAAAGGAGCGCTCTTTACCGGCGACCCTGTTATACATCTCCTGAGCGGCGGCCTTATGCTCGGCGCGTTCTTCATGGCTACTGACTACGTTACCTGCCCTACGATCAGGAAAGGCCAGATAGTCTTTGGCATCGGATGCGGGGCGATCACCATGCTTATCAGACTGAAGGGCGGATTTCCCGAAGGTGTCATGTTCGCGATACTGCTGATGAACTGCTTTGCGCCTCTCATTGACAGGAATATGAAACCGGCGCTGTTCGGCGCTGTAAAGGCGGCAAAGAAATGACGACAAAAGACATTATAAAGATAACCATTAACCTTGTTGTGATATATCTTGCCGGCGGGCTTCTCATCGCTTTTGTATACGCGAAAACATCACCCATAATGTTCATCAAGGCAAAAGAGGAGAAAGAGGCAGCGCTCAAGACCATGATGCCTGCTGCTGACAAAATAGATCATCTTGGAGAATGGTCGCCGCACCACAAGCACGCAGGATATTATGTCGCAAAGAAAGGCGACGAGGAACTTGGCTACATAGTTGAAGGTTTTGGAAAGGGATATTCGAGCTACATTAATGTGCTTGTCTCTGTCGACAAGAATTTCACGGTGCAGAAGGTGAGCGTGCTGAGCCACGCGGAAACTCCGGGACTTGGAGATGAAATTGAAAAAGACTACTTCCTTAACCGCTTTCCGGGCAAGACCGAGGAAACCCTTGTCGTCATTAAGGGTGATACTGCTGATAAAGTTGAAGCTATATCAGGCGCCACTATTTCCAGCCGCGCGGTCACAGAAGACGGGGTCAGGAACGGCGTCAAGATGCTGAAAGAAAAACTTTCGGGCGGCGGGGAAGTACAGCAAGGAGAAAACCAGCATGGGGCACACTGACAAGAGCAACTGGGAACTGATCAAGAACGGCATATTCAGCGAGAACACCATATTCAGGATGGCTATAAGCCTGTGCCCCTCGATCGCGGTAACGAACAGCCTGAAGAACGGTTTTTTCATGGGGGTATCGGTCATTTTTGTTCAAACCATGGTGAACCTCACAGTCTCATTGATAAGGGGCTTTGTACATCCCAAGATACGCATTCCGATATTCATGATGATCATAGCAGGATATGTGAGCATAATCGACATGACAATGGCAGCTTTTGCCCGGCCGGTATATAAACAGATAGGCCTTTATATTCAGCTTATCGTTGCATTTGCATCGATATTTGCCCGTGCCGAAGTGTTTGCTGTTAAGAATAAACTCGTTCCATCAGTATGCGACGGCCTTGGCATGGGAATAGGCTTTTTCCTCGCGATGATAGTCATCAGCTTTTTCAGGGAACTCCTCGGCAAGGGAGCTTTATGGGGCTTTCCGATCGTAGAAGGGAATCCGCTTCTTATCATGGTGCTGCCGGCGGGAGGCTTTTTCGCGGTCGGGCTGCTGATGGGTTTTTTCAACTGGATGGACGCGAAGATCGCAGAGCGCAAGAGCGCCGGGCAGGCTGTTGAAAAACAGGCTGCATGATTATTTTAACGGAGATACATAGGAGATCAAGACAATGGACTTTAACAAACTGTTTCAGTTAATAATTGCCGCATCACTGATAAATAATTTTGTCTTCACAAGGTTCCTGGGCCTGTGCATCTTCTTCGGCGTATCAAAGAAGATGGAGACTGCTGTCGGGATGAGCATAACGTTCACGGCTGTCATGGTCATAAGCGCGGCCTTAAGCTGGGTTGTCTTTCAGTACATCATGATACCGCTGGACCTCACGTTCCTGAAGATCATCGTATTCATCGGAATCGTTGCGGCATTTGTTCAGTCTGCTGATACGATCATGAAAAAGGTGAGCCCGTCGCTGTACTACAAGCTCGGCATCTACCTTGCGCTGATCACTACGAACTGTATTATCCTTGCGGTCCCGCTCATCAATTCCGGCGAGGGATACAATTTTCTTGAAAGCATGTCATTCGGGCTGGGTTCAGGGATCGGGTTTGCGCTTGCGCTTATTATTATGGCGAGCATCCGGGAAAAACTGGAGCTTGCCGAAATACCGGCGCCTTTCAGGGGAATGCCGATATCGTTTATTGTAGCAGGACTGATAGCTCTCGCATTTACCGGATTTTCCGGTTTGATAACCCTGTGAATAGTGCAAAAATACAAAAGTGCAGAAGTCAAAAGTACAGAAAAGTTTTATAATAGAGATATCCAGCACAACTATAAGAGGTAATAGATGTTAAGCGTTTCAAAAATAAATAAGACAGCTATTTTAACTTTTGTTCTTTTGCTTTTTTGCACTTCTGCACTGTATGCTGGTGTTGGAGCCGGCGTAGAGGCGCGCGAATCGGTTGATATCGTTGATGTCTTAACGTTTACGGCGATATTCCTTGCCGGCATAAGCGCCCTGTTCGGGATTGGGCTGGCATTTGCAGCCAAGAGGTTTGCGGTGCAGGAAGACCCCCGTATTGACCAGGTATCTGAGTCCCTTGCTCATGCGCATTGCGGTGCCTGCGGATATGCGGGCTGCAGGCAGTATGCTGAGGCTGTTGTACTCAATCCGGATGTTGCGCCTAATTTATGCACCCCCGGCGGAAAGGCTTCAGCAGAGGCTATTGCAAAGATCACCGGCAAGTTAATGACACAGCTTGAGCCCAAGATCGCAAGGGTTTTTTGTCAGGGCGGCTGCTCAAAATCAGTCCGCAGGTTCAAGTATGAAGGCGTTGCGGACTGCAGGGCTGCGATACTCGCGAACGGAGGGGACAAGGCATGCATATACGGCTGTCTCGGTTACGGGACGTGTTACCGGGTATGCCCGTTCGGAGCCATAACGATGAGCGGGGACCACCTGCCTGTTATTAACCCTGTCAAATGTACGGCCTGCGGAAAATGCGCACAGGCCTGTCCTACCAAGGTCATTGAGATATTGCCGATGGCAAAGGAAGTCCTTGTACGCTGTCATTCAAAAGATAAAGGGCCTGTCACAAAAAAGAATTGCCAGACGGGATGCATAGCATGCGGTATCTGCGTAAAGGTTTGTCCTTATAATGCCCCTTCTGTTACGAACAACCTCTCAAGGATCGACCTTGAGAAATGCAAAGTATGCGGTATCTGTGTTCAGAAATGCCCGACGAATGCTATCATGGACTACATTCCCAAAAGACCAAAGGCCCTGATAACTGAGAAGTGCATTGGCTGTCATATGTGCGCAAAGGTCTGTCCTGTCAACGCCCCATCCGGAGAATTGAAGAAGCTGCACGTCATCAATCAGGATAAATGCATTGGCTGCGGCATATGCACCTCAAAGTGTCCAGTTGTTGCTATCACCGGCACATTCAATTACGCTGAAGTCCTTCAGGCGTACGAGGCCAAAAAGGCTGCGAGGGAAAAGGCAAAGTCAGCAGGGGCCGAGACTGCAGCAAACGTGTAACCCGCCTGTATTTTGTCAGAAACATCAGGGCATGATACAATAATATCCATATGTCAACCAAGAAACTGCGGCAGAAATACTTTGTTTCCAGAGAAATCCGTATTTCAATAGCCCTCATAATACTCTGGTCCCTCCTTGTCACCGCTTTTTTCACGTATTTTGCAAAAGAGCTTGGCGACAAGATAGGCCACGGCTCCCTTCTGTTCATTATCGTGATGGCCGGATACATTATTATTGTGGTGGTGTTGACCATGCTGTTCTCACACCGTCTGATAGGCCCATTTCAGCGACTGAAGACCGAGATCAGGCTTATCATAGCCGGTGAGTACGCCAGGCGGCTTAGTGTCCGCAAGAGCGATGACGTGTATATTAAATCGTTCATCAACGAAGTGAACAAGATACTGACGGAGCTTGAAAGGATGCATTCCTACAGGGAGGGAATGGCAAAACAGATCGACTCCGAACTGCTCGGCTTCATCTCGCTTATCGAGGAAGGGGAGACTACAAAGGAAAAGCTCAGGGAGATGGTGCTGTCTTTTCATAAGAAGATAAAGTCCCTTGAAAAAAAGTTTGAATCATAGGCCTCCGCCTCAGATAAAGTACATGGTGTTACGGTTATATCTGCTCTCTTGCCTCAAAATTTTGTGTTTTCCTGTTGCAATTTATTCCAGCGATGATAAACTTTCAACATAAATGACAAACAAGCCAAAGGAGGATAAAGGTGTCGTATAGAAATCTTCGTCAGCCTCACCTTTATGCCTTTGCTCCTTTGTCCCTGTGTGCCTTCTATTGGAACGGAGTTCGCTATGAATAATGAGTGATAAATGAAATTGACTGATCACATAAAACATTTTCATGGGCAGTTCGTATTCTCACTTATTCTGCTCCAGACAATATTATATTGCTCTTCAGCATTGGCTACCCCTGAATATTCGGACAGGACTGAACAGGGCTGCCTGACCTGCCATTTCAGTGAAGAAGGCGGCGGCAAGCTTACAATAAAGGGGCTTGAATTTGCGGCATCCGGCTACACCTGGCCTCCGATAGGGGGATACAGGGTTCTTGGGCCGATCCGAAAGACAACACGCCTGATCATAGGCTTGCTTCACATCGTTGCATCGTTTATATGGTTTGGCACGATACTTTATGTCCATATTATGTTGAGGCCCGGGTATGCAGAACGCGGCCTGCCGAAAGGCGAGGTCATGCTGGGTTTGATCTCTATGTTCACAGTCGGAGTGACAGGAATACTGCTGACCATTTCCCGCGTAAAAAGCCTTGAGGTGCTCTATATGAGCCCCTGGGGGCAATGGCTCTCAGTGAAAATAATTCTATACGTCATTATGATCTCATCTGCCCTGTTCACCGTGATTTTTGTCGGCCCCAAATTAAAGAAAGGAGAAGTCAGAGCCAGGATTCCTGAAGACAAGATATTTGATACATTAACTCTGATGGCATTTGATGGTAAAGAGGGAAGGCCGGCTTTTATCGCTTTCAAAAAAAAGGTATATGACGTCAGCCCCCTTAAACTCTGGAACAACGGCATTCACATGAAGCATCAGGCAGGAAAGGATCTCACTGATGCCATAACTAAAGCTCCGCATGGAGAAGAGAAGCTGGAATCCTTGCATGTAATCGGGACTTATGACGCAGAACTGAAGCCATCAAAGACGTTTGCCCGGAAAGCTTTTTACGTCATTGCCTACATGAATCTTTTTATAGTATTTGTTGTCTTATTTGTCCTTGCATTCTGGAGGTGGGGGCTTTAATGCGGGTGTATTACCTGATATAGGCTTCTGTAACGTAGCGGCGCATCATCCTGTGGCTGTTGAAGTAGTAGGCGTTCTTGCCGATGGCGTTCTGCATCATCCGTATCCATTGCTTGCGGTTATTGTAATAAAGAGGGATTATCACCTTTTCAAGTTTTTGATACAGGTCTTCAGCGTCGATCCTGTTCATGTTGTTATCGGGACGCACCTCTGTGGGCGCAGGCCCGATGGACCATCCGGTGAATCCTTCTATATGTCCTTCGATCCACCAGCCGTCAAGCACACTGAAGTTCATGACCCCGTTATGCGTTGCCTTCATGCCGCTGGTTCCGGAAGCCTCAAGCGGCCTCAAGGGCGTGTTCAGCCATATATCAACGCCTGATACGAGCTTTAATGCGATATCCATATTATAGTTCTGGATAAAGACGATCTTTAATTTCCCTTTCATCTGGTGTGCATAGGAGATGATCTTTTCTATCAACTGCTTGCCGACCGTGTCCCTCGGATGGGCTTTCCCTGCGTATATGAGCTGTATCTTCCCGGCGCCGATCTTGACAAGCCGTTCAATGTCGGTAAAAATGAGGTCTGCCCTCTTGTATGCTGTAGCCCTGCGCGCGAATCCTATTGTAAGGGTTTCACAGTCCATGTTCGCGTCAGAAACGGAATTGACATGGTCGATAAGTATCTTTTTGGAAATCATGTGAGCTTCCCAGAGCTCCTCATCAGGGATCACCCCGACCCTTACGAAAATCTCAGGTTCATTCGCCCAGCCGGGGAGATACTTATCGAAAAGCTTTTTCATGCTTTCGCACGTCCAGGTGTATGAATGGACGCCGTTTGTTATGGCATATATCTGATACCCGGGGAACATATTTTTCGATACCTCGCCATGTTTTTTGGCGACACCGTTCACATACTGGCTGAGGTTGAAACCGAGGAGCGTCATGTTAACGCCCTGTTCGCCAGCCAGCTTTTTGAGGATCTTGTCCGGGAAATAGTCTCCGAGGACATTGTTGTAAAGGTCATAGGAAAACTTGTCGTGCCCTGCCTCAAGCGGGGTGTGTGTTGTGAATACGCACAGGTTCTTTACGGCCTCAGTGTCCCATATTTGCGATTCGTCCCATACGGATTCTATGTCTTTTTTATATTTGTGTAGCAGTTCGAGGGTCAAAAATGCTGCGTGGCCTTCATTCATATGGTATTTCTTTACCCTGAATCCCAGCCTGGCGAGCATTCTGACGCCGCCTATGCCGAGAATGGCTTCCTGTTTTAAACGGTACTTGTCATCTCCGCCGTAGAGATGGTCTGTCAAGGCCCGGTCTGCAGGATCGTTTTCAGGCGAATCGGTGTCAAGGTAGATGACCGGCACGCCTTTTCCATTCCTCGGGCTTTCAACGAAATAAACCCATGCCTGAACCACGACTGTGCGGCCCTCCAGTATGAGCGTGATCTTTTCATCAGCTTTCTTCAGGAGTTTTGACGGTTCCCAAACCGCAGGAAGCTCTATCTGACGGCCTGAACTGTCGATCTCCTGGCGGAAATACCCCTTGCGGCTTATGAGAGTTACTGCTATAAAGGGAAGATTCAGGTCTGCGGCAGACTTGACAGTATCTCCGGCAAGCACGCCAAGGCCTCCTGAATAAGTAGGGATATCATCGCACAGGCCTATTTCCATGGAGAAGTAGGCGATCTTCGGCTCTGTAATATGTTTACTCAGGATCGACATGCAATGTATTATATCAAATTCCCTGGTGAATAAAAGCCAAACAACTGTATAAAGCTTCCGAGTTAAGCGTTCCTGATATCATTTCGGCATAATCGTTTGTTTCTTTAATACGGCAATTCAGATACATGAACACAGAACAGACGGAGGCATTTTCAAAATCTCTATGAAGCAACAGATCAGTTTAAATTCAGGCGTCTTATATTCTGTATAAAACTATACCGCTCAAGACAGCAGCTATAAATCTTCAATGGTGTTGCGCATGGAGCTTTTTCAGACACCTCCGTCTGTCCTGTTGTGCTGTCAGTGCATTCCGGGTCTGCGACATATAAGTTGGATATTTACAAAAACGATTAAATTGCCTTATACTCTGATAGCTGTTAAGCTAACAGAAGGAGGCAATTATGGAACAA
>QZKC01000095.1 GCA_003599425.1 Nitrospiraceae bacterium
CACAGATTAACGCAGATTATCACAGATTTATTATAAGCTTAACTAACTTTTGCCTTTCACCTAGCAGGTGAATATATAATAAGCGCCTTACTCATTTAACTCATTGTCTTTATCTGTGAAATCTGTGGCTATAACTGCCGTTTTTAGGTTGATAGAAGAAAATACTATTCCCAAAAACAAACGTTCATGCCGGAAAAGTTTACAGATGAATTCTTAATTCACTTTATTTGAATTATCAATTTCCATTTGAAATCTTGAGGTAGAAAGGAATCTCTGGAATCACCATTATGATTAGAACTTCTGAAAGGTAACGTAGCTGTTTTCAAATGATCTTCGCACCGCTGAAGGCAAGAAGAGCTTATCGCTTCACTCGATCTTTGTGGTGCCGATGGATGTGCCCTCAAAGCCAGGCATTATTCTCGCTTTGGCGTCCATGCTTGAAAGCGCTTTAAACCATGCATCTGATATTGCCGGTATCTGTGTCGCATCCTTGATAGCTCTGCAGAGCGCCCACGTCCAGACATTGCCCGCAAGATTTTTATCAGTGTCCAGTGACCTTATGTCAAAATCGCAGAAGATCTTGTCAGGATATGACCTCCCATAATGTTTTTTTGAATAATAGAAGAAAGAATTCTGGTTCCAGTACGAAACGTGCGTCGGGTCCTGAAAGGCCCCCCTGCCGTCAGTGGACGGCACCCATACTTCAAATATCCCTCCATGTTTCAGCACCCGCCAGGCCTCGTTCATGGTATGGATCGGATCTTTGAGATGTTCAACGATATCGAATGCCCTGATGTAGTGCAGTGAATTGTCTTCCCAACCCCATCTGTCTTCGAGGTCCATGACCGTATCAACGCCCTCGTACGGATATTTATCGACGTTAATCCATCCGGGAACAATGGCCTGATGACAGCCGAGATTTGCTTTGATCCATTCTGACGGAAGTTGTCTGACTTTAAGAATATTCATCATAAAGAAAGACGTACGTTACGTTGCCACAAACTTTGCGACAAGGTCGCCGACTTCAGTTGTGGTGAGCCCCATCTGTCCAGCAGCAAGGCTCTTCAGATGTTTCCCGGTGACCTTCATTACCGCTTCCTCTATGGATCTTCCTGCCTTTTCTTCGCCGAGATGCTCAAGCATCATGCCGCCTGCGCAGATCGCGGCAAGGGGGTTGATCATGTTCTTGCCTTTATACTTTGGAGCAGAGCCTCCTATCGGTTCGAACATGGATACGCCTTCGGGATTTATATTCCCGCCTGCAGCGATCCCCATTCCACCCTGTATCATAGCTCCAAGGTCGGTAATAATATCGCCGAACATATTGTCTGTCACAATGACATCAAACCACTCAGGGTTTTTAACGAACCACATTGTTATCGCATCAACATGCGCATAGTCGGGCTTTATCCCCGGATACTCTTTTGCGACTTCATAGAAAGTCCTCTCCCAAAGGTCAAAGGCGAACGTAAGGACGTTTGTCTTCCCGCAGAGTGTCAGTTTGTTCATCTTGTTCCGCTTTTTGCAATATTCAAACGCATAGCGGATACAGCGTTCAACTCCCTTTCTCGTGTTGATCGATTCCTGCACTGCCACTTCATCAGGAGTGCCTTTTTTCAGCACGCCTCCTGCTCCTGCGTACAGCCCTTCTGTATTTTCACGCACTACGACAAAGTCGATATGCTCCGGCCCCTTGTCCTTCAATGGACAGTCTATTCCCGGGTACAGCTTTACCGGCCTGAGATTGATGTACTGGTCCAGTTCGAACCTCAGGCGCAGTAGAATACCCTTTTCAAGTATCCCAGGTTTAACGTCCGGATGTCCGATAGCGCCGAGATACATCGCGTCAAATTTTCTCAGTTCATCGACCGCGCCTTCAGGAAGGGTTTCGCCTGATTTTAAGTACCGTTCTCCACCGAAATCAAAATGCGTCAAGTTAAGTTTAAAACCGAACTTTCCCGAAGCAGCATTTAGCACCTTCAAGCCTTCAGCTATGACCTCAGGCCCTGTCCCGTCTCCGCCAATTACCGCAATGTTGTATGTTTTAGGCATTTCCTTTTCTCCCTGTTCTAATCTGCGTTATTCAGATAGGAGCAAGTATGGTGAGAGAACATATTGTGCAATACCTTAGCATCCATAATTCTGAAACTTTCTGTCTGCATGTGTATTATTATGTAATTTAAAATCCATTGCGTTCAAGATGTTCTCGAACCATGGCTTGCTCCAGATTACATTTGCGCCATGAACAATCTGGATTATTATGGTCCCAACGGGATTCGAACCCGTGTTTCAGCCTTGAGAGGGCCACGTCCTAGGCCTCTAGACGATGGGACCAAAAAAGCTGTCAGCTATCAGCTCAAAAAAATCCAAGTCTTCCCTGACTGCTGACGGCTGATAGCTAAAAAAAATGGCTGGGGAGAGAGGATTCGAACCCCTATAAGCAGATCCAGAGTCTGCCGTCCTGCCGTTGGACGACTCCCCAATTCTTAATGATTTTTGCTACTCAGAGCAATAAAAACAATACCACAAACCGCTGCGGGGTGTCTACTTCTTCTTCGTAGTCTCTTTGATAAGCGCCTGTCCGATGACGTTTCTCTGTATCTGGTTGGTACCTTCGTAGATCTGAAGTATTTTCGCATCGCGCATCATCTTCTCAACAGGGTATTCCCTCATGTAACCGGACCCGCCCATGACCTGAACTGCGTCTACCGTGACCTTCATCGCGACATCGGTGGCAAAGAGTTTTGCCATTGCGGATTCTTTTGAAACGTCCTTCGCGCCTGTGTCTATGAATTTGGCAACGGCGTATACCAGCGCTCTTGCTGCTTCAATCGATGTTGCCATATCCGCAAGCATGTGCTGGACCGCCTGAAAACTGATGACCGGCTGTCCGAACTGTATCCTTTCCTTCGCATACTGCGCCGCAGCATCAAATGCACCCTGTGCCACGCCAACGCCCTGGGCTCCAACACCAGTCCTTGATTTGTCGAGTGTCTTCATCGCCACGATAAATCCCATTCCTTCTTTTGAAATGATGTTGTCTTTCGGGATGCGGCAGTTCTCAAACACAAGCTCCCGTGTGGCTGAAGCGCGGATGCCGAGCTTGTTTTCCTTCTTGCCGAAACTGAATCCCGGAGTCCCCTTTTCAATAATGAATGCCGACGCGCCTCTTGCTCCCTTGTTCCTGTCCGTCATTGCTATTACGGTATATATCTCGGCTTCTCCTGCATTGGTTATCCACTGTTTGGTCCCGTTCAGGACATATTCATTGCCATCGAGCTTTGCGGTCGTCTGAACGCCTGCAGCATCACTGCCGGCATTCGCCTCGGTAAGACCGAACGCCACGAGCTTTTTCCCTGACGCTATGTCCGGAAGAAATTTCTTTTTCTGCTCCTCTGAACCATGCAGTAGTATTGGATATGTCCCAAGGGCGTTTGCAGCGTAAGTTGTCGATACACCAAGGCACGCCCTGCTCAGCTCTTCAATGACCAGCGTCAGCTCAAAGCCCCCTTTTCCAAGGCCTCCGTACTCTTCCGGAATATATATCCCGAAGAAATCCGACTGCGCGAGCGTCTTCATGATGTCCCACGGGAATTCCTCTTTCTCATCAAGCTCGGCCCTTACGGGAAGCACTTTTTCATCAGCTATCTCCTTCGCAAGGTCTCTAATCATCTGTTGATCTTCAGTTAAAAAGTAGTCCATGATACCTCCAGAAAAAAATCAAAAATTAAAATTTTGGCTATCACTGATCCGAAAATTTCTTTAAAGCTGTCATTCCGGCAGTCCTTAAGCAGAAATCCAGTAGGGGTTTGATTAATCAAACCCCTACAATATTTCTTCTGGATTCCCGCCTTTCGCGGGAATGACAAAGAATATGCCTTTATTAATGAACTTTCTTAATAAGTCAGTAATCCGTATTTTCTGCGTTTATCTGCGTCCACTATTAAAACTACCATCTGATTAGCGCCGAGGCCCAGGTCAGCCCCGCTCCGAACGCCTCAAGCAGGATATAATCGTCCTTTTTGATCCTGCCTTCCCTGACGACCTCATCAAGGGCTATCGGTATCGAAGCGCTTGAGGTGTTGCCATACCTCTGAAGATTCACCGCGACCCTGCTCATGGGCAGATGCAGTCTCTCGGCGGTCGCCTTTATGATCCTCAGGTTCGCCTGATGGGGTATAAGCATTGCCAGTTCAGACGGCTTTAATCCGTTTTCCTTCAGCGTGTCCACTACGAGTTTTTCAAGCGTCCTCACTGCGACCTTGAAGGTCTCATTGCCCTTCATTTTTACAAAATGCATTTTGTCTTTCAGCGTCTTTGAAGAGGGTGGATTCTGCGACCCTCCTCCCGGCAGGCATATATAATCCCACATGGTCCCATCCGAGTAAAGGCGAGTGGAAAGTATCCCTCTCTGTCCTTTTGTCTGCTCAATTACCACTGCGCCTGCCCCGTCGCCGAACAGCACACAGGTTGTCCGGTCTTCCCAGTCGAGGAACTTTGACATGACCTCAGCCCCGACAAGCAGTATCCTTTTCACCTGTCCGCTTCTGATAAAGCTGTCCGCTACGGAAAGACCGTAGAGAAAACCGCTGCACGCGGCATTGACATCAAAAGCGCCTGCGTGCTTTGCGCCGAGTTTTTTCTGCAGTAACGACGCGGTCGAAGGCATCGGCATGTCGCCGCTCATCGTCGCTACTATGATCAGGTCTATCTCTCCGGGATCAACCCCTGCAGCCTGTAAAGCTTTTTTCGAGGCCTCCAGGCAGAGGTCTGATGCGGCTTCTCCCTTTGCGATATGCCGTTCCTTTATTCCTGTCCTCTCTGTTATCCACTCATCCGATGTATCGACTTTTTTTTCGAGGTCGAAATTGGTGAGGACCTGTTCGGGGGCGTATGAGCCTGTGCCGGTTATCCTACTCCTGAATGGCAACAGCTTCCCTCCCTGAACGGCCTTCGTTGAATTCTTTTAAAATAATGTCCGGAACGTCCTTTATATGTAAATTGGCTGCGAGCTTGACCGCGTTCTTTATGGCCTTAGAGGTGGACCTTCCATGGCTTATAATGCATGGCCTGCTGATCCCGAGGAGCGGCGCCCCGCCATATTCGGAGTAATCTGTCTTCTTTTTAAAATTTTTGAGGGCGTCCTTGAAAAACAGATAGCCGATGCGTCCTGAGGCCCTCTCTGATATTTCCCTCTTCAGCATCTTGGCCATGGCCTCCGCAAGGCCTTCGCTTATTTTAAGGGCGATATTGCCGACAAAGCCGTCGCACACCACTACATCAGCTTCACCAGCAAAGATGTCCTTGCCCTCGACATTCCCCAAAAAGTTCATTTTTGAGTTCCTAAGGAGTTTGAATGTCTCCCGCGTGAGCTCATTGCCCTTGGCGTCCTCCTCGCCTATTCCGAGCAGTCCTATTTTGGGACTTTTAATATCAAAAATATACCGGGCATACGCCTCCCCCATGATCGCGAACTGATGGAGGTGGACAGGTTTGCAGTCAACATTGGCGCCAGCGTCGATAAGAACAAAACGTCCTTTCAGCGTGGGCATAACTGCGGCTATCGCTGGTCTCTCTATTCCGGGTATCTTTCCCAGGACATGAAGGGCTGTCGCCATGACCACTCCGGAGTTACCGGCGCTTACTATGGCGTCGGCATGGCCGTTTTTTACGAGGTCAATTGCCACCCTGAGAGATGAGTCTTTCTTTTTGCGCAGGGCGGCAAGGGGGGATTCATCCATCTCAACAGTCTGTGAGGCATGTTTAATACTCACCTGAAGCCCCGTGTAGTTCTTTTTTTTCAGTTCAGCATATATCTCATTCTCGTCACCAATGAGAATGACCGAGAGATCGGGGTTCTCAAAAAGCGCCTCAACTGCGCCTTCAACAGTTGTCGCCGGGGCATAATCCCCGCCCATAGCATCGAGAGCTATTTTCATGCTTATTCTTTTTCAACTACTTCCAGTATCTTTTTACCGTTGTAAGTTCCGCAGTTCATACAGACCCTGTGCGGAAATTTCGGCTCCTGGCAATCCGGACAGACAGACAGGCTCGAAAGCTGTATCTTCCAGTTCGCGCGTCTCTTGTCCCTTCTGGCCCTTGTGTGTCGTGACGTTGGATTCGGCATAATTACTCCTTTCTACCTTTCAGTGATTCCTTTAATTTTGACAGCGGAGCAAGCCTGGGATCAGTCTCCATTTCTTTGCAGCCGCATAAACCCTCGTTGAGGTCCTTCCCGCAGGCCAGACACAGTCCCATGCAGTCTTCCCTGCAGAGGGTTTTCATGGGGACCGCAAGGAGGACCTGCTCCTTTACTATCTCCGCGATATCCAGTTCATCATCCCTGTAATAGCTGAGGTCCAGATCACTGCTCGTCAATTCCTGCTCACCTTCCTTTTCGGATCCTTCAGCAGGCAAATATTCCTCCCGGAAATTCAGGTCCAAAGGCAAAGCAGATTCTTTGAGACAGCGGCTGCATTTCACCGTAACAGTGATGCGTCCCGTGCCTTCAATGAGTACCCGTTTCCCATACCTGAATATCTTGATGAAAACATGCGCAATTTCAGGCCGTGCATGGCGATTCAGCGTTACCGGGAGGTCGGCTTCATGCTGCAGACCTTCCTCTGGAATATCAGGGACTTGTATCTTCATTTCAAAATCTTACGGATTAACGTAACTTAACATTATAAGGAGTGATCCAATTAGTTGTCAATTAAGCCAGCAGGTTAAGCCAGCCCGGTTTCAGCGATAAGATCGCACCTAATTGAGAAGCTGTCACCCTGAGCTTGTCGAAGGGTAATTCGTTTGTCATGGTTCGACAGGCTCACCATAACAATATGTAGTCCTTATCGCCGGGCTTGGGATATCTTGAAACTTATATCTGCGGCGGGCGCTGAATGGGTCAGGGCGCCGACTGATATGATATCCACGCCGGTCTCGGAGATGGAGCAGACGTTTTCAGGGGTCACATTGCCTGAGGCCTCTATGACAATCCGGGAGTTCCTGCTCCTGATGACCTCAACCGCCTTCTTCATTACAGCAATGTTCATATTGTCAAGCATGATGATATCGGCTCCGGCTGAGACCGCTTCCCTTGCCTCCCTGATATCTTTCACTTCAACTTCTATCTTCATAAGCTGGTGCACATGCGAGCGTGCGGCATTTACTGCCTTCCGCACACCTCCAGCAGCAGCTATGTGATTGTCCTTTATGAGCACCCCGTCAAAAAGACCGTAGCGGTGATTATGGCCGCCGCCGGTCCGTACTGCATATTTGTCAAAGTATCTGAGACCAGGCGCGGTCTTCCGGGTGTCCACTATCTTTACTGCAATGCCTTTTACCTGCCGAACATATTTATCCGTAAGCGTGGCTATCCCCGAAAGCCTCTGCATGAGATTGAGGGCTGTCCTCTCGGCCATGAGGAGCGCCTGTGTACGGCCG
This sequence comes from Nitrospiraceae bacterium, assembly GCA_003599425.1. GTDB lineage: Bacteria > Nitrospirota > Thermodesulfovibrionia > UBA6902 > UBA6902 > SURF-23. The sequence goes on from QZKC01000095.1 coordinate 7,441, forward strand.
CTGACCTTTGCGATCACATCTTTGGGTTTCACCCTGGAGCCGTCTTTTTTCAGCGTTTTGAACTCAACGCCTGTGTCCATCAACTGAAAAACCCTTTCGGCAAACGGGAGGCCAGCAACGATAAAATTACCCTTCGCAATGATGACCGCATTGGATACATGATTTACGGGAATAAGTGATGACGTCGTGACGTCGCCGTTCCCGATGTCCTCATGCAGAGCGTTGAGGAGAGCTTTGTCTGTAAAGTTTGTATTATTCATTTATCCGATATTCCACCCTCCCCTTCATCCCCTCCCGTCAAGGGAGGGGAGACACCAAAAATCACTCTAAACAAGCACCATAGAGTCATGACTATCCCCTCTCCCCTTGCGGGAGAGGGTTAGGGTGAGGGGTATATTATCTCTTCGACAGCAGCCTCATCAACCCGAATACCCCGCCGAATGCCGCGCCGAATGCAAGCGCTGACTTCCAGTCCAGGACAGTCTTCATGTTACCTTCGATAGTCCCTGCTATGGTAATGAAAGACGCGGTGTTTTCAGCCTCTATCTTCTTTGATACCATAACACCGACTGCGCTTCTGCTGACCTGCTGTATGCTGTCGCCGGCCACGGTCACAAGGGAACAGGATGATTGCATTGACGCGTCTCCTGAAACTGATACCACGCTCATACTGTGCTTCATGTACAATGTTTCAGCCTTTGCAACACATGCCGCGCTCTGCGTCATATCAACTTTCTCACCGTCAACAGTGAGAGCTGCCACCTGCTGCAACTCCACATGTCCGCCTTCTACCGAACGGAGCGAGCTCTGTTTTATGTTAATGAATTCTCCCTCGACGACCTGTGCTTCACCTTTTTCCAGTTCAATGGTTTCGTTACTCATCAGACTTCCTCCATTGTTCAAGTTTTTCAATGTTCTTTTCCATGGACTGCAATTTGCCAAGATACTCGTCATACTTGGCCTGGCTTTCTTCAACCACGGCCTTAGGCGCCTTTCTGACAAAATCCTCATTCATCAGCTTCTTCTGAACAAACCGGACCTCTGCTCCGATCTTGTCCTTCTCTTTTTTCAGCCTGCTGATCTCCGCGTCAAGATCAAATAACCCTTCAAGGGGGACATATATCTCCATCGAAGGCATGATCGCTGTGGCCGCATGTTTTGGCGGATGTATTTCTTTTCCGATCTCGATACCTTTGGTCCGTGCCAGCTTTGAGATGCGGACGCTGTTTTCAGCAAGCACTTCCCCGGCATAGTTTGCCGCTTTTATCAGTACCTGCAGTTCAAGTGACGGAGACACATTGAGCTCCCCCCTGATATTCCTGATCGCTGTCACGGCATCCATTACAATATTCATCTTATCTTCAGCTTCCTTGTCCTCGATCCCGTCTTCTGATGAAGGGTATCTGCGTATGCAAAGGCTATCACTTTCTTTTGCGCATGGCAACTGCTGCCAGATCTCTTCCGTTATGAACGGCATGAACGGATGCAGGAGCGCAAGCGATGTCTCAAAGACATGTATCAGGGTGTTGAGGGCAGCGCTCTTCGCCTCCGCATTATCACTGTAGAGCTCAGGCTTTATCATTTCAACATACCAGTCGCACAGTTCATGCCATATGAACTGGTATATGGCCCCTGCGGCATCATTGAACCTGTAATCTTCAAGTGATTGATCGACCTCTCTGATCACGGTTGACAGACGGCTCAGTATCCATCTGTCGGCTAATGTAGGGGCAAACAGCCGTTCGCCTCTGCGCAGTTTCTGAAAAGGCACTATCTCTTCGCCTTCCGTGACATTCATGGAAATGAATCTCGCCACATTCCATATCTTGTTCAGGAAGTGCTTGTACCCCTCAACCCTGTTCTCAGAAAATTTGATGTCTCTTCCCTGTGCAGCATACGCAGCAAGGGTGAACCTGAACGCGTCAGTACCGTATTTCTCAGTCATCTTGAGGGGGTCCACGACATTGCCCTTTGACTTGCTCATCTTCTGCCCTTCCGCGTCCCTGATCAAAGCATGTATGTACACATGCCTGAAAGGTTCCTCTTTCATGAACTTCAACCCCATCATCATCATGCGCGCCACCCAGAAGAACAGGATATCAAACCCCGTAATAAGCACGCTGGTTGGATAGAACGTCTTCAGGTCCTCAGTGTCATCAGGCCAGCCAAGCGTGGAAAAAGGCCAGAGCGCTGACGAAAACCATGTATCAAGCACGTCATCGTCCTGGGTCAATGATCCTGACCCGCAGGCACATACTGAAGGTGTGTCCCTTGATACGATTATCTCGGCGCAGTCCCTGCAGTACCAGACCGGGATCCTGTGCCCCCACCATATCTGACGCGATATGCACCAGTCCTTTATGTTCTCCATCCAGTCAAAGTAACTGTTCTCCCATCCTGAGGGAATTATTTTTGCCTGCCCTTCCCTTACAGCCCTGATCGCCTCTTCTGCAAGCGGTTTTATTTTTACAAACCACTGTTTCGAAAGAAATGGTTCAACAACTGTCTTGCATCTGTAGCAATGTCCGACCGCCATTGCATGGTCTTTAATTTTTTCAAGGTGGCCGATATCTTCGAGGTCTCTCAAAACGTTCTTCCTGCACTCAAACCGGTCCTGCCCTGTGTACGGCCCTGCCTCGGCAGACATCTTTCCTGCGCCGGTCAGAATATTGATGAACGGAAGATTGTGCCTCTTGCCCATTTCAAAGTCATTCGGATCATGTGCGGGTGTAACCTTCACTGCTCCTGTGCCGAAGGATGAATCAACAAAATCATCCGCGATGACCGGGATGTCCCTGTTGATGATTGGCAGCCTCACTATTTTACCGATGAGATCTTTATATCTCTCATCTTCGGGATTGACAGCAACAGCAGTATCTCCAAGATAGGTTTCAGGCCTTGTTGTGGCTACTGTTATATGACCATCACCTTCTGCAAAATTATATTGTATGTAGTAAAGCCTGCCCTGCACATCCTCATGCTCCACTTCGAGGTCGGACAATGCAGTGTGGCACCTCGGACACCAGTTGATGAGATATTCACCACGATATATCAGACCCTCTTCATAGAGCCTGACAAACACTTCCCTCACCGCGCGTGACAGCCCTTCATCAAGGGTAAACCGCTCTCTGCTCCAGTCGCAGGAAGCGCCCATGCTCTTCAACTGGTTTATGATCGTTCCGCCATAGAGCTTTTTCCATTCCCACACCTTTTCGATGAATTTCTCCCTGCCAAGCTTGTGCCTGTCCATGCCATCTTTCTGAAGGGACTTCTCGACAACATTCTGGGTCGCGATCCCTGCGTGGTCAGTTCCTGGAAGCCAGAGGGCGTTGAAACCGGACATCCGCTTCCAGCGCGTCATGACGTCCTGAAGCGTGATATCGAGAGCATGACCGATGTGGAGGGAACCTGTCACATTCGGCGGCGGGATAACGATACAGAAAGCAGGTTTATCGCTTTTGGATGCAGCCCGGAAATAATCCTTCTCAATCCAGAAGTCGTACCATTTTTTTTCGAGGTCTTTGGGTTCGTAACGTTTATCAAGCATTTCGGGTTATATCTCCTGTAAGTGCAATATGTTATTCATTTTACAGCGTTATATGCCCAAAGGGCCGTCTGCTGCGGAATTTCTTTGATCGATCATAATTATTATACATTTTGGTTTTTCGGGCTTTCCTGTAAGAAGTATAATTTGACGTCATTCCGGCTTGTCCGGAATCCGTCCTGTAATTTTTTCATATAAATCATGAAAATCCGGATTGCTTAGTTGAATAAGATTCAGTTTTTCTTGTCTGCTCATGTTCTTAATCTGTTTTTCTCTGATAATTGCACTCCGACTGCTATCACAAACCTCATAATACACCAGCTTGTGAAGATTATATTTAGCAGTGAAGCTGTTTGGGTTGAGATTGTGCTTGTGTTCATATACTCTTCTCATAAGAGCATTCGTTATTCCTGCATATAATGTCGGCCTGCAATTCGCCATGATATATACTGCAAAAACCTTATCTTCCATTATTTAGAGACAGATTCCGGACAAGCCGGAATGACCCCTTCCTACGCCCTACCTATTTACTTTACCCAAAGAGTTCCCAGAAGAGACTACATTTCCGCTTAAGTGCAATTATTATTCTTTCCTTTTCTTGACTCTTAACTCCTGACTCTTAACTCATTTTGCAGGTATCATACCTGCCTCCCCTTTGTGCCTCTGTGCCTTTGTCCCTGTGTGCCCTCAATTCCACCATGCATTATCTCAAACAATTCCGTGCATGTCCATGCATAGTGGATTCGAGAGGTAATTTTGACATTTTGCCGGTCTTTATTTCAATGCAATAGTTTATTTCTCATGTAGCACCTTCACCTCCTCTTTGTGCTAAAATACGTTTCATGACAACCGATTCACTGACCGCCATTGAGCATAAAATGCTCGACAAGTTTATTTCCCTCATCAACAATATCGGAGAGATAGAGGCGGTTTACCTTTTCGGATCTAGGGCCAGAGGTGAAGGCCACGCTGAAAGCGATATCGACGTCGCGGTTATTGTCAATAGTAAAGATAGAATAAAAAAAATGACGGATGCCGTTATTGAGCTGTCGGTAAGGGCAGAGGAAGAAACCGGGGTCTCAGGGGAATTGATTTTAAGCCCGATAGTTCTGGACAGATCATTTTTAAAATCTGAAATCGGCGTCGGCAGGCGCGTAAGGGAGGAAGGTATTTTAATATGGTCAAGGAAATCGGCAGGGCTGAAAAGAAAAGCTATATAAAGGGTGCGTTAGACCTTTCAAGGGAAAAGGCCGAGGCGGCCATTGACGCGTATAAACGGGGCAATTACGGACAGGTGCTGTCATCACTCTACTACTCATATTTTCATATCATAAAGTCCCTCCTGTATGAAAAAGGTTTTGACCCGAAAAGCCACGAGGGTGTCTATGCGATGTTGAATCTTCATTTTATTAAACCGGGCGCTCTCGACAAAAAAGTCAGCAGGCTTTTTGAGAAGCTTCACAAGAACAGGGAGATCGTGGATTACAATCCTCTCGCCCCCAAGTTTGACAGAAGTGATGCGGACCAGTTTTTACATGAGTTTATGGAATTGACCCCTTCGATCCTGACATCCCTGCATAATTATAAATCGGCAAGGGACAACATCATTCATTTATTAAAAGAGCTGACTGCATTGAAGAATTTATAAGATTTGCGTCATCCGTATTATAGCGAATGAAAATATAATTCAGGAAGTAATTTTGACATTTTGCCGGTCTTTATTTCAATGCCGGTTGGTTGACACTTCCGCAGGATTTGTATTACTCTTAACCACCTATCCTTGAAGAAGAATCTCTGATTATTATGAGTTGATGTACTGGGTAGTTATTTGATATATGAACCTGCACCGAATGGAAGGGTCTGATGGCAGGGACGAAAAAAAGAGCTGTTAAAAAATCCATTATCCGGAAGAAACCCGGTGAAGTCAAACAGACCAAAATCACCCCTTCTGCCCCAATAACAATAAATGCTTCAGATCAAAAGAGCCTCAACCGTAATTTTTTCATCGCCGGCATAGGAGCATCAGCCGGAGGACTGGAGGCCTTTCAGGATTTCTTCACCCATATGCCCCCTGACAGCGGCATGGCCTTTGTGCTGGTACCCCATCTGGATCCTACACATAAGAGCATTATCGGAGAGATATTAAAGAAATATACAGAGATGAAGATCATTCAGGCAGAGGACGGGCTGAAGGTCAGGCCCAACTGCATTTATCTAATCCCGCCTGATAAAAACATAGCCATACTGCACGGCACCCTGCAGTTGATAGAGCCGGCAGAGCGGCGCGGGCTGCGGCATCCCATTGATTATTTTTTCCGGACTCTTGCAGAAGACCAGGGAGAAAAGGCGGTCGCCATTATTCTTTCAGGAACTGGCACCGAAGGCACCCTTGGCATAAAAGCCGTAAAAGGCGAAGGCGGACTGGTAATAGTGCAGGACCCGAAGACTGCAAAATATGACGGCATGCCCCGAAGCGCAATTACAACAGATATGGTTGACTATATTCTTCCCCCTGCAAACATGCCTGAAATGCTCATGAAGTTCCTGAGTCGTCCACATGCAAAGCTTCCGGAAAGACCCACAAGCGCTGAGAGCAGGCTGCCTGACTCCCTGCAGAAGATATTCATTCTGGTGCGCAACCAGACAGGACATGATTTTACCTATTACAAGCAGAATACCATTGTCCGCAGGATCGAAAAACGGATGACCATCCACCAGATAGATACTATTGCAGACTATGTCACATATCTCAGGGACAACCCCTCTGAAATAAATATCCTCTTCAAGGAACTTCTCATAAGAGTGACCAAATTTTTCAGAGACCCTGACGCCTTTGAATTTCTCAAAAAAAAGGTGCTTCCCGACATCTGCAAAAATGCCTCTGAAGAACGCACCGTTCGCATCTGGGTGCCCGGCTGCTCTACCGGCGAAGAAGCGTACTCAATTGCCCTATTACTGCATGAATATATCAGCGAACAAAACCAGCCCTGCAAGATCCAGATATTCGCAACAGATATTGACAGCGACTCTATTGAAACAGCAAGAACCGGCCTGTACCCTGACAATATTTCTGATGATATATCAAAGGAACAGCTGAAACGCTATTTTACGAAAGAAGATAATGCGTACAGGATAAGCAACAGGATCAGGGAAATGGTAGTCTTTGCCGTACAGAATGTAGTCAAAGATCCGCCTTTCTCCAAAGTGGATATGATAATCTGCAGAAACCTGCTCATTTATCTGGGGCCGGAACTGCAGAAAAAGCTGATACCCCTTTTCCATTATGCTTTAAGGCCGGAGGGCATTCTTTTCCTTGGCACTTCTGAGACGATCGGGGCCTTCTCCGACCTCTTTTCTGTGATCAATAATAAATGGAAAATATTCAAGCCCAAAAAATCTCCCTTCGCCCCCGCAGAGGCGCTCAATTATTATCCGCCCCAGCTTAAGACCGTAACTCATGATTTGCACTCTTTTAAAAAAGCAAAAACCGGAGAGATCACCCTTGGAGAAATGACCGAAAAAATTCTTTTGGACCGCTATGCCCCGCCCTGCGTAATTACCGATGAAAACGGCAGCATCCTCTATTTTCACGGGCGCACCGGGCAATACCTGGAACCTTCCCCCGGAAAAGCCAATCTCAATATCTTTGATATGGCTCGTGAGGGACTGAGGCTTGAATTAAGAGCAGGGGTCCGAAAAACCATAACCCAAAAAACCGATATGATTCTTGAAAACCTGAAGGTAAAGACAAACGGCGATATCCGTGTGGTCAATGTTACCATCAGGCACATGAGCAAGCCGAACAATTTAAAGGGCCTGATCATGATCGTATTTGAGGAAGCCGCGCCTCCCCTGCCTGCAAAAGCAGTCAAAAAGCTCCCGCTCAGAGAAAAACAGGGCCGTCAGCGTCTTACAGAACTCGAGTTTGAGTTGAAGTCCACACGGGAGCAGCTTCAGACCGTTATCGAAGAACTTGAGGCCTCAAACGAAGAGCTTCAGTCAACCAACGAGGAGCTTCAATCTGCCAATGAGGAACTGCAAAGCTCCAATGAAGAGCTTGAGACATCCAGGGAAGAGCTCCAGTCGGTAAACGAGGAACTCATGACGGTAAATGCCGAGTCCCAGAGCAAGATCGACGACCTTACGCTGGTCAATAATGACATGAACAACCTGTTTGCCGCTACAAAGATCGCGACGATCTTTCTGGATAATAACATGAAGATAAAACGGTTTACGCCGGCAGTAAGCAGTGTGATCAAACTGATACAAAATGATATCGGCCGTCCGTTAAGCGATTTCTCATCCACCCTGCAATATGAAGATCTGATTAAAGACGCTGAAGAAGTTCTGAGGACCCTCATTCCAAAAGAGATGGAAGTAGAGGACAAGAACGGGCTCTGGTACTTAATGAGGATTTTACCCTACCGTACCATGGATAACATTATCGATGGCGTCGTAGTCACATTCATCGATATTACTGAACAGAAACATGCACAGGAAGTACTGTGTAACACATTGATTTACACCGAAGGTATTGTGGAGACCATTCGTGGGCCCCTCCTGATCCTTGACGTTGAAATGAAGGTACTATCTGCAAACAAGGCTTTTTACCAGACCTTTCAGGTCAGTAAAGAAGAGACAGCGGGAAAAATTATCTATGATCTCGGCAGCCACCAGTGGGACCTCCCGAAGCTCAGGGAACTTCTGGAAAACATTCTTTCTCAGAGTAACGAATTCAATGACTTTGAGGTTGAACACGATTTCCCCGGTATCGGTCCCAGGAAAATGCTGCTGAATGCACGGAAGATTTACCAGAAGGGGAACAAGACCGAGATGATACTGCTTGCTATCGAAGATGTGACGGGGAAATGAATTTCACCGCAGAGGACGCAGAGGGCGCGGAGGAAGAAAGTGATAAATAAAAAAACTTCTTTTATTTTTTCTCTGCGCTCTCCGCGTCCTCTGCGGTGAAAAATCCTTTACTTATGAAAAAAGATAAACCCTCAGACCTCCCAACCCTGCGTAAAAAGGCTGAAAAAAAACTGCGCGACAAACAGGACAGCCTTCAGGACCTGTCGGTTGAGGATACGCTGGCTCTCATTCACGAGCTTCAGGTGCATCAGATCGAACTGGAGATGCAGAATGAAGAACTGCGCAACACCCAAATCGAACTCGAAAGATCACGCAAAAAATATTCCGACCTGTATGACTTTGCTCCCGTTGGATATTTTATATTCGATAAAGACGGGCTGATCCTTGATGTGAATCTTACCGGCGCCGCGTTATTGGGCAAGGAAAGAAGCCTGCTGATCAAAAAGCCATTTTCCTTATTCATTGATAAAGACGATCTGGATGTGTTTCATAAGCACCGCAGGGAGGTTTTAGAATCCGGACGCCTTTGCACCTGCGAAATAATGCTAAAAAGCAAAACCGGTTCACCGATATACATCCGTCTCTCAAGCATCCCGGCACAGGAAAGTGAAGACACCTCCGGTCATATCCGGACCTCAGTAAACGATATTACCGAACAAAAACAGGCCGAGAAGGCGCAGCGCGCAAGTTCGGAGCGCTACCGGTCTTATATTGATGTGACAGGGCATTTGGGATGGACTACAAATGCTGAAGGAGAGGTAGTGGAAGACCTGCCTTCCTGGAGGAAGTATACAGGACAGACGCATGAAGAGATCAAAGGTTGGGGCTGGTCCAAAGCTCTCCACCCTGAGGACCTTGAGCACACCACTCAGATATGGAGAAAAGCCTTAAAGGAAAAAAGTATATATGAGGTCGAATACCGTATACGAAGACACGACGGGATTTACCGGTACTTCATGGCCCGTGGCATCCCCGTCTTTAAAAAAGATGGAACGATCCGGGAATGGGTCGGCACCTGTATTGACATTACCGAGCGCAAACAGGCGGAAACGGCCCTGTTCGAAAGCATGAAATTAAATGAACTACTCCTCGACAGCATTCCATATCCGACCATGCTGGTACAACGGGACCGTACAATCCTGGCTGCCAATAAAATTGCCCGTGAAGCCGAAGCCGCAGTTGGAGAGTATTGCTGGAAGTCCTTCGGCCGATCAGAGTACATCTCCGAAGAAGCCAGGCTTTATCTTAAAGGGCACAACGTCGAGTCCTGTCCTTCATGTGTCAAATGCAGCTTTTGTCTTGCCGATGAAACAGCATGGTCCGATAAGCCCGCCCATTCTGAAGTAAAGGCTTTTGGAAGATTGTGGGATACCTGGTGGGTTCCTGTGAAGGATGATATTTATCTCCACTATGCCATCGACATAACAGAACGGAAGCAGATGGAGGCAGAACGTGAACGGCTTATTGAGGAGCTTGAGAGATCTAACAACGACCTGGAGATGTTCGCCTACATAACATCCCACGACCTGCAGGAGCCTCTCCGCATGGTATCGAGTTATGTGAAGCTCCTCAGCGACCGCTACAAAGGTAAGCTTGATAAGGACGCTGATGAATTCATCAACTACGCGGTCAACGGAGCCAATTACATGAAGGCGCTCCTCAATGACCTGCTGGCGTACTCTCGCGTGGGTACGCATGGGGAGCCTTTTGAGCTGACCGACCTTAATGTTTCAGTCAAAACAGCAACCGACAATCTTAAAAAAAGAATAGAACAGAACAACGCTGAAATAAAGCATGGGAACCTTCCTGCCGTACATGCCGACAAGGTGCAGATGGTACAGGTGTTCCAGAACCTCATAGACAATGCCATAAAGTTTTGCGGCAGCGAGCCTCCCCATATTCAAATATCCTCTGAATGGAAAAAGACTGAATGGGTAATCAGCATCAAGGACAACTGCATGGGTATTGACCCGAAGCACTTCGAGAAGATATTCGTTTTGTTCAAGCGCCTTCATCCGGGCGCCAAATACCCCGGCACAGGGATCGGCCTTGCTGTCTGCAAAAAGATCGTGGAGCGGCATGGCGGACGCATATGGATAGAGTCGGAGCCAGAAAAGGGCTCGACGTTTTACTTTACGATTCCGGTGAAAGGATAAAAAGAATTAAAACCGCAGCGGAAGATATACGATCCTAAAAATTTGAACCGCGAAGGCGCGAAGGACGCCAAGAAAAGAATTATATAAAAATAAATTTAAATATTTTTCTTATTTTTTCTTTGCGCTCATTGCGTCTTTG
>QZKC01000042.1 GCA_003599425.1 Nitrospiraceae bacterium
GCTCAGCCATGGCCGTATGCACCACGGTATCTTCATTAAAAAAGGTGATCTCTCTTTTCCGGGTGTGGTCGATAAACTGATTGGGGAATACGAGGTGGCCGGGGGCGATCGCTTCGCGGAGCGAGCCAACTGCAGTTGAAGCAAGGATATGGGTGCACCCCTGTTCTTTAAGCGCCCAGATGTTTGCCCTGAAATTGACCTTCGTAGGGTAGATAGAGTGGTCTTTGCCGTGCCTTGCTATGATGACCACGTCAACTCCTTCGATCGCACCGCAGGTGAGCACCGAGGTCGGTGGGCCGTACGGGGTCATTACATCGATCTCTTTTGCATCTTTCAGTATCTTCGGGTCATCGAGTCCTGAACCGCCTATGATTCCTACTTTTATCATATATCACTTCTCCTGTAAGTATTATGAGTTGCAGTGAACAGCAAGAGGAAATTTAAGACGTTTTATATTAGATAATTTGCACAGAAAAAATCAAAATCAGTAATTCAGGTATTTCTTCATAATTTCTTCACAGGGAAATTGTAACTTTAAAACAGGAAACGCTATGAACGCAACGGCATATAAAAAATACAAGCTTGAGCAGATAACGAGATCGGAGAATGAGGATTCTCTTTTGATCTTCGCAGATGCCATGGTACACCTGAAAGATGCGAGGCGTATCAATCTCTTCTGGGATGAAGATGAGGAAGAGCTTATCCGGATTTTCATGGAAGAGATAAAAAAGAGTTCAGTGAATTAGCAGAGCTTATACATTACCCTCCCCCCCCTCTAACTGCGGGGTTTCTCGAATGAGACCCCGCAGTTTTTTTTGCCCCGCGCCTTTTCTCTTTTCAAAATTGTAAGACTATTTTGTTTGTAACGCTACATTGATGTACGGGATACAAATGTTGTTTCTTTTTTTATCACGGCGTTATTAGCTGGCATAAATCTGGCGTTATGGGTGGTCAGACAATAAAACAAACTTTGAAAGGAGATATTGTATGAGGCAGATAGCTATTTATGGAAAAGGCGGCATCGGTAAATCAACAACAACACAGAATCTGGTCGCGGCGCTTGCCGAGGCTGGCCGCAAATGCATGATCATAGGCTGTGACCCAAAGGCAGACTCTACGCGGCTCATTCTCAATCGTAAGGCACAGAACACGGTTATGGATATGGCGCGTGAAAAGGGCACCGTTGAGGACCTTGAACTTGAAGAGGTTTTATTGCACGGGTTCAAAGGCATCAAGTGCGCTGAGTCAGGCGGTCCTGAGCCCGGCGTGGGCTGTGCGGGCCGCGGCGTGATCACGGCCATTAATTTCCTTGAGGAGAACGGCGCATACGGTGAGGACACGGAATTTGTTTTCTACGACGTACTTGGAGACGTTGTCTGCGGCGGATTCGCCATGCCGATCCGGGAAGGCAAGGCCAAGGAAATCTACATCGTTACATCGGGAGAGATGATGGCGATGTATGCTGCGAACAATATCTCACGGGGTGTTCTTAAATACGCCCAGAGCGGCGGCGTGAGGCTCGGCGGCCTTATCTGCAACAGCAGGAAGACGGACAAGGAGTTTGAGCTCATATCGGAACTGGCCACAAAGCTCGGCACTCAAATGATCCATTTTGTACCAAGGGACAACGAGGTCCAGCGTGCCGAACTCCGGAGGAAGACCGTGATTGATTATGCCCCGAATCACCCGCAGGCAGACGAGTACCGTGAGCTTGCCAGGAAGATCGCAGACAATAAAAACTTCGTGATCCCCACGCCTATCACCATGGACGAACTGGAACGGCTGCTGATGGATTACGGAATCATGGAGAGCGAAGAAGCGGCAGTCTAAAGACAGGGGTCAGGGGGTCAGGGTTTGGGGATTGGCAAAGACAAGGTTGTTTTTACTAACCCCCAGCGCCTAATCCCTAACCCTCAAATACAAGGAGGAATAAATGAGCACAGCAATTAAAGAGACTCAAAAAATGATAGAAGAAGTCTTGTCCGCGTATCCTGAAAAGGCGAAGAAGAACCGGGCTAAACATTTGGCTGCCAACGACCCGACGGGGCAGTGCAGTACCTGTCAGGTCAAGTCAAACATAAAATCCCGTCCCGGCGTCATGACGGTCAGGGGATGCGCGTACGCAGGCGCAAAGGGAGTTGTCTGGGGGCCGGTCAAGGACCAGATAACTATCAGCCACGGCCCTGTAGGCTGCGGCCAGTATAGCTGGTGGTCACGCCGGAATTATTACAACGGCCAGACGGGCATTGATACATTTGGAACAATGCACATTACAACAGACTTTCAGGAGAAAGATATTGTTTACGGCGGCGACAAGAATTTAGATGCGGCTCTGCACGAATTAAAAGAGCTGTTCCCGCTTGCCAAAAGCATGGGCATACTCTCGGAATGCCCGGTCGGTCTTATAGGAGACGACATTGAAGCTGTTTCCAAAAAGGCTGAAAAAGAATTTGCCATACCCATCGTGCCGGTGAGATGCGAGGGGTTCAGGGGTGTGAGCCAGTCGCTTGGGCATCACATCGCCAACGATACCATAAGGGACCACATCCTCGGCAAGGGACAGCTTGATAAGTCAACGCCTTATGACGTCGCGCTCATCGGTGACTACAATATCGGCGGTGACGCCTGGGCTTCGCGAAAGATGCTTGAGGAACTCGGACTCAGGGTCATCGCTCAGTGGACCGGTGACGCCTCGATAAATGAAATGGGTATAGCGCACAAGGCAAAGGTGAACCTTGTTCATTGCTACCGTTCGATGAATTACATTTGCAGGCACATGGAAGAGCAGTACGGCATCCCGTGGACGGAGTTTAATTTCTTCGGCCCGACAAAGATATACCTGAGCCTCAGAAAGATCGCCTCGTACTTTGATGACAGCATCAAAGAGAACGCTGAGAAGATGATTGAGAAATACAAACCCATGATGGACGCGGTCGTAGAAGAGTTTAAACCGGGACTTGAAGGCAAGAGGGTGATGCTTTATGTCGGCGGCCTGAGACCGAGGCATACCATCGGCGCTTATGAAGACCTCGGTATGGAGGTTGTGGCTTCAGGATATGAATTCGGTCACAGCGACGATTATAAAAGGACCTATCCCGAGATGAAGGAAGGCGCTGTGATCATGGACGATGCCACGCTTTACGAGCTTGAAGAGTTCACCAGAAGGCTCAGTCCTGATATGGTCGGATCGGGGATAAAGGAGAAATATTCCTATCACAAGCTTGGTGTGCCTTTCAGGCAGATGCACTCATGGGATTATTCGGGCCCATATCACGGCTTTGACGGTTTCCCTGTGTTTGCAAGAGACATGGACATGACGGTAAACAGCCCGACGTGGGGTTTGATAAGGAGAAAACGATGAAAATCAAAGATCACAATGAGTTGTTTCAGGAACAGGAGTATGTTGAACAGTTTGAGCGGAAGAAGGAGTTTGAGAATTGTCCTTCTGCCGAGGAAGTGCGGCGTGTATCGGAGTGGACCAGGACAGAAGAGTACAGGGAGTTAAATTTTAAAAGACAGCACATAAAAATCAATCCTGCGAAGGCGTGCCAGCCGCTGGGCGCGGTATTCTGCGCCTCGGGTTTTGAAGGTACACTGCCATTTGTCCAGGGCGCTCAGGGATGTGTAGCTTATTTCAGGAGCCATCTGAGCAGGCACTTTAAAGAGCCGATGACAGCCGTATCCACTTCCATGACTGAAGACGCCGCTGTGTTCGGCGGATTGAACAACATGCTCGAAGGATTAGAGAACGCCTACACTCTTTATCATCCGAAGATGCTTGCGGTCTGCACCACCTGTATGGCAGAGGTGATCGGAGACGACCTTAACGCCTACATAAGGACAGCGCGGGGAAAAGGTGTTATCCCTCAGGACCTGCCGGTCCCCTTTGCGCACACGCCGAGTTTTGTCGGCTCAAATATTACCGGGTACGACAACATGATGAAGGGCATACTCACCGCCGTTACAGCAGGCGGGAAAGGAGAGCCGAATGGGAAAATAAATATCATACCCGGGTTTGACACTTATACGGGAAACTACCGGGAACTGAAAAGGCTTCTCGACATAATGGAAGTAAAGCATACGGTACTTGCGGACGTGAGCGATATTTACGATTCTCCCAATTCAGGTGAGTACAAATTATATCCGGGAGGCACGCCGCTTGCCGATGCGGCTGATTCGATCAACGCTTTGGCAACCATTGCGCTTCAGAAGTATTCGACATTAAAGACACTGGACTATATCAGCAATGAGTGGAGCCAGCCTGTTTCAGCGCTTCCTCCAATCGGCATTAAGAATACGGACAGCTTTCTTGAAGAGATAAGCAAAATTACCTGCAAGCCGCTCCCGCAAGAAATTGAGAGCGAAAGGGGACGCGCAGTGGATGCGATGATAGACTCGCACCCCTATGTTCACGGGAAGAGGTTTGCCCTTGTCGGCGACCCGGACCTGCTGCTTGGGCTGATCAGTTTTTTAATGGAGATGGGCGGCCTTCCTGTACATATCGTTTGCACCAACTGTGATAAAAAATTCAGGGAAGATGCCGAAGCCATCCTGAGTGAGAGTCCGTTTGGACGGGAAGGCAAGGTTTATATCAATAAAGACATGTGGCACCTGAGGTCATTGATGTTCACTGACCAGATAGATTTCCTCATAGGGAATTCATACGCGAAGTTGTTATGGAGAGATACCGGCACTCCGCTCATAAGGATCGGTTTTCCGCTTTTTGACAGGCACCACCTGCACAGATACCCGATCATCGGTTATCAGGGAGCGCTGAATCTGGTGAGCGTTATTGTCAATACAGTGCTTGATGAGATGGACAGAAAGACGATGAACACAACGAGCTTTGATGTGATACGGTGAAGGAGAATTTATCGATCCACAGATTATGCAGATTTATTTATTGAGTTTTGGAAAGTGGTTGTCCGCTGTCATTCCCGCTTGTCGGGAATCAAAGGGCGGGGAATAAGAAAGATTCCGGACGAGCCGGAATGACACTTTCAGCGTACTTAGTCAATCTATTTTCAATCTGTGTCATCGGCGAAATCTGCGGATGAAAAACATTAGAGGTTTTTAATGGTAACCAACATAGACAAATTAACACAGAGTGGATGCGAACGGGAGAAGCGGGACAAGGTCTGCCGATCACGCGGAGGCGAGTCCTGCGCCTTTGACGGAGCGATGATTGTGCTTCAGCCTATTGCCGATGCAGCGCATATCGTACACGGCCCGATTGCATGCTGCGGGAATTCATGGGAAGGACGGGGCACGTTGTCTTCAACCGGCCATTTTCACAGAATGGGTTTTACAACAGACATAAACGAAATGGACATTGTCTATGGCTCTGAGAAAAAGCTGCACAAGACTATCGTTCAGACTTATGAAAAGGTAAGGCCGAAAGCGATATTTGTCTATGCAACATGTGTAAGCGGATTGATCGGCGAGGATATCGAGTCTGTATGCAAAAAAGCTGAAGCGGAGCTCGGCATCCGTGTCATTCCGGTGAATGCGCCGGGCTTTGTCGGGCCGAAGAATTTGGGGAACAGAATAGCAGGCGAGGTATTGCTTGATCATGTGATTGGGACGGGGAAGCCCCCCTCACCCTGCCCCTCTCCCGCCAGTGGAGAGGGTAAATTAAGCTCCCCTCCCTTGACGGGAGGGGATAAAGGGGAGGGGGAATTTAGTATCAACCTAATCGGTGAATACAACATTGCTGGAGACCTGTGGCTTGTCGAGCCCTTATTGAAAGAAGCGGGGATAAGGATACTATCGAGGATCACAGGCGATTCAATTTATAAAGAAATAACTTACGCACACCATGCAAAGCTGAATGTAGTTGTTTGCAGCCGCGCGCTGATCAATGTCGCAAAGGAGATGGAGGGGCGGTACGGCATTCCTTATATTGAAGTTTCGTTTTTTGGAAAGACGGAAATGACGAAGGCGCTGATGAAGATAGCCCAAAAAGTGCAGAAGTCAGAAGTCAGGAGTCAGGAGTCGGAAGCAGCCGCAGGCTTTAGCCTGCGTGAGAAGGTAGAATCAATTATCACAAGAGAAGAAAAACAGTTTAATGAAAAGCTCAAATCATATTCTCACCTCAAAGGCAAAAAAGCAGTACTCTACACAGGCGGCGTTAAGAGCTGGTCATTTATATCCGCGCTACTCGATCTGGGAATTGAGATAGTTGCCGTCGGCACAAAGAAGAGCACGTTTGAAGATGAAGAGAAGATGAAAGAGATCCTTGGGGAGGATGCGCCGCTTGTTGAAGATGTGACGCCTAAAAATCTCCTGAGACTCATGAAAGAGAGAAACGCCGACATTCTTGTGGCAGGAGGAAGGAACCAGTATTTCGCTATAAAGGAAGGTTTCCCTTTTGTTGATGTTAATCAGGAAAGGCACGTTGCATATGCGGGATATAAAGGGCTGGTGAATTTAGCGGAACAGATAAGCAAGAGCATGAAATTCTACGACAGGATTCAAGGGGACAAGGATTCAAGGAGTCAAGTGAGAAGCTTGAAAAACAATCCCTCGGATCCCCGAACCCTTGAACCCTCAAACCCTTTCTTAAGGATCAATCCGTTGAAACATTCCCAGTCCATCGGGGCTGCGATTGCGTTTCAGGGGATCAATAATTCGATCCCGGTCATACATGGGGCGCAGGGCTGCACGTTCCTGGGGAAAGTGCTTTTGACAAAACATTTCAGAGAACCGATTGCGCTGCAAAGCACAAAGCTGTTTACTGAAGACGTAGTGATGGGCAGCGATGAAAATCTTGCTAAGACCATCGAGGGGATTATAGAGAAAAACAATCCGGATATTATCGGAGTTCTGACTTCAGGACTTTCGGAGATTAAAGGCGATGATGTGGAGAAAGCTGTCAGCAGTCAGCGATCAGCGGTCAGCGGTCAAAATAAGGAATGTTTCATGGTCCATATCCCTACTCCTGATTATGAAGGCGGGCTTGAGACAGGTTATGCAAAGGCGGTAGAGGCGATCATAAAGTCAGTAGTTGCAGGCAATAGTTCAAAGTTCACCCCCACCCTGACCCTCCCCCGTCAAGGGGGAGGGAAGATCAACGTCCTTGCGGGTCCTCATCTGGCCCCTGCTGATTTTACTGAGTTAAGGGAAATCATTGAATCGTTCGGATTAAAGTCAATTATCCTCCCTGACCTCTCCGCGCTTGACGGGAGCAGGCAGGGATTTTCACCCCTTGCCGCTGGAGGGACTGATGTCGAAGATATAAAGAGAATGTCGAGTGCTGCATTTACACTTGCGATAGGAAAAAGCATGGAACCGGGCGCAAGGTTGTTACATGAAAATTTCGGCGTTGAATGTTCGGTAATTGAAAGTTTGTCGGGGTTGAATGATACGGACCTTTTCATGCAGACACTTTCATTTCTAAGCGGCAATCCTGTACCCGCCAGATATGAAAGGCAGAGGAGAATACTGATCGACGGGATGAGAGATGCGCATTTTTATTTCGGAAGCAAAAAGGTTTGTCTCGCCCTTGAGCCTGATCTTTCAATTCAGACTTCAAGATGGATCAGTGAGATGGGCGCGGAGGTAACGCTTGCTGTCGTCCCTCAGAACGCAGAGAGCGCAGGGAATATACTTGCGAAAGAAGTAACCGTTGGTGACCTTTATTCAATTGAAGGCGATTTTGATTTACTAATATCAAATTCTCATGCTGAAGACACGGCAAAGAGACTCGGAGTCCCATTGTATCAGACGGGATTTCCGGTTTATAAAGTTATCGGGAACTGTTCAAAGATCACCACTGGATACAGAGGAACACTTGCGATGATAAATGAAGCGGCAAATCTGCTTTTGAGGAAAGAATAGAGTGATGGACAAATTTAAAGGTGTCTTAAAACAGGCTATACGCTCCATATTGCAGGCGCTTGATGACATGGCGGAATACTGTGAGAAAAATCAGATTTATTAAAAGAAAGGAGGTTGGATATATATGAAGGTGGCATTTGCAACAACAGACGGGGTTAATGTTGATGAACATTTCGGCAGGGCCGGGAAGTTTGTAATTTACGAGTTAATGAAGGACGGCTATAAATTCCTGGAGACGAGGAAGTTCGCTGACGGCAGGGACGCGGAGATTGAGGGAACAAGAGATATGGGGCAGATCCATGACGACAGGGGCCAGATGAAAGTAGACAGGCTTGCGGATTGCAAGATTATCTACCTTACGGAAATCGGCGGGCCTTCAGCAGCGAGGCTTGTGAAAAAAGGGATAATGCCAATAAAGATTAAAGAGACAACATCCATTGAGGAATCAATGAACGTACTTCTTGAAACAATAAAGAAATCTCCGCCGCCGTGGCTGAGAAAGGCGATGGGAAACAGTCAGTAGTGCAAAAGAGCAGAAGTGCAGAAGTGAAACACTTCCGGGCTTTCGCTCTGTGGAACTAATAAATTTAAGTATGAAGGAGGAAAGAAAGATGAAAATGATCAGGGCATTTATAAGGCCGGAAAAAGAGCAGGAGGTGGTTTTGGCATTGGAGGGGGCCGGGTTTCCGTCGCTAACAAAGATGCCGGTATTCGGAAGAGGAAAACAAAAGGGTCTTCAGGTAGGCCCGGTGCATTACGATGAGCTTCCAAAGACACTCATCATGACAGTTGTTGACACTGAGGATATTGAAAAAGTAGTCAGCATAATTCATGAAAAGGCAAAGACAGGTTTTATCGGTGACGGGAAAATATTCGTAAGTCCTGTTGAGGCTGCTTATACAGTCAGAACAGGGGAGGCAGTTTTATGAAGCAGAAGACAGAACTCGGGACACAGAGCACGGACAGGATAATTGGAGGCAAATTATGAAAGAGATCACCGCGATCATAAGGAGAGACAAGCTGCCTGAAACCAAGAAGGCGCTTGATGAACTGGGATATTCTTCACTGACGATCCAGAGTGTGGACGGCAGAGGGAAACAGAAGGGCGCGATGTGCGCGGAGATGGATTCCGAAATGCCTGAGAGTTTCTGCACAACGGTCAAATTGAAACCGACACCGTCCACGTATGCGCTTGAGCATACCTTGCCAAAGGTCGCCCTTTATGTGCCGAAGAGGATGCTCACGCTAATTGTCCCTGATGACGTTGTGAGCAAGCTGGTGAAGACAATCGTTAAGGTCAACCAGTCAGGCAAACGCGGAGACGGAAAGATATTTGTTTCACCGATAGAAGGCGCTGTAAGGGTGAGGACGGGTGAGATGGATGGAGAAGCGATTTCATAAAGGAGGAATCATGTCAATTACAGGATACACACGGGGCGGACAGACGTGGACGCCGAAATTTATAGAATCAATCGACGTGAATAAGTGCATCGGCTGCGGACGCTGTTACAAAGTTTGCAGCAGGGAGGTGCTTGAGCTGATTGAGAAACCCTTTGAAGGTGAAGACGAGTACGGAGATGACATGGGCAACAAGGTAATGTCCATTGCAAAGCCTGAGAACTGCATCGGCTGCGAGGCCTGCTCAAAGATCTGCACAAAGAGGTGTCATGTGCATATGGAGGTTTGAGATGAAAACAATTCTTAAGCACAGCGACAAAAGCCATATCATAAGTACGCATCCGTGTTTCTCACCGGAAGCGCACAACAGGTTCGGCAGGATACATCTGCCTGTTGCGCCTGCCTGCAACATTCAGTGCAAGTACTGCATCAGGAAA
The DNA here is from genome assembly GCA_003599425.1 of Nitrospiraceae bacterium. Classification (GTDB taxonomy): domain Bacteria; phylum Nitrospirota; class Thermodesulfovibrionia; order UBA6902; family UBA6902; genus SURF-23. Next base: position 9,675 of record QZKC01000042.1, read on the forward strand.
TATGACTGCGCCAATGAATCGAGGCCCGGCATTACGAGCAGGGTGTTGGCTCCTCATGAAGCACTGGAAAGGGTCAGGTCACTTGTTGAAAGGAATGAACGCCTGACGGTTATAGGCATAGCAGGGCCGGGAGACCCTCTAACAAATGACGCGACATTTGAGACATTCAGTGCGATCCACAGGGAATATCCTGACCTGACACTCTGTGTCTCCACAAACGGGCTTCTGCTTTCCGACAGGCTTGATGATCTTATCAAGGCAGGAGTAAGCAGTCTGACAGTTACCATAAATGCAGTGACACTTGAGATGGCTGAAAAGATATATTCATGGGTGTCCCCACGGGTTTAATACCTACAAAATTGAGCCTACAATATTGTTATAAAGGGACATAATTGTAGGCTCGTTAGTTTGAGAATTCATAAAATTCAAGATGTTTTGATCTGGCATAGTTCTGGCTGTATACAAAATTAGAGGACGCAATGATGAGTTCATTAAAGGATCAAATCAGGGGAATTGAGAAGGAAGAAATAGTAAGGGCATTAAGAGAGTGTGATTGGATCATGGCACGTGCGGCACGGATGCTCGGCATAACAGAAAGGATGATCGGTTACAAGATAAAAAAATATGGCATAAGAAAGGAGGGACATGGAAGTGAAGAAGTGAGGGAGTAAGAGAGTGGTTTAATTGCGGGCTTTGTCTAATGAAAAATTATTGAACTGGAGGATAATATGAAGATTCTAAAAACTTTGGCAGTAAACATAGCACTATTATTGATGGCCGGCATAGTCTATGCCACACCATCGACACAGATATGGATTCCGTCGACGGATATTCAGGCGTTTAAAAAAGTCCATCTCGGCATCGATACCTATATCAAGACTAAAAGTCAGAACGGAACGACAGAACCGACCGTGACGAATATCGGATTGACGGTTGGTGTGTTGCCGTTTGATAAAATTCAGTTAGAGGCCGGGATAGATTACAGGGACACAGGCGGCGACCACACGTATCCCCTGCTGATTAACGCAAAGCTCGGAATACCCGAAGACGCGTTATTTCAAGGCGCGCCGGCAATAGCAATTGGAGGATATGATTTCGGAACAAAGAGCGATGTAACTGATTACAACCTGGTCTACGGTCTTGTTGCAAAAACCTTTGGAAAGTTCGGGAGGTTGTCGGCTGGATATTACACTGGAAATGAAGACCTTCTGCTTGACGTTGACGGCAATGAGGACAATGACGGGGTGCTCCTTTCATGGGACAGGACCATGTCAGAGATATCGGACAAGCTCTGGGCCGCGGTTGATTATCAGGGCGGAGAAAGCGGTTATGGGGCACTGAGTTTTGGGGTCGCGTGGAAGTTCGCCCAGAATGTGAGCGTCATATTAGGTTATGACATCTACAATGAGAGCACATACAAACCTACTGCAACCGTGCAGTTGGACATAGATTTCTAAAAAGAACGGAGGTAAAAAATGAAAAAGTTTTTGAACAGTTTGATTTTGATTGCAGTAATGTGTTTATCGGGAGGGGTTTTCGCAGAGGATGCACAGGTCGCCGCCTCTGCTGAAGCGGCAGCGACGGCGCTGGCAGTGGATACAGGGGATACTACATGGATCCTGATCTCCACTGCGCTGGTCATGTTAATGACTCCCGGACTTGCGCTTTTTTACGGCGGTATGGTGAGGCGTAAAAATGTATTGGGAACTATAATGCAGAGCTTCATAGCGCTCGGAGTCATGTCTGTGCTTTGGGTGCTTTACGGTTATAGCTTGTCATTCGGGCCAGATGTAGGGCACATCATCGGAAACCTCGACTGGGTGGGACTAAAGGGTGTCGGGCTTGATCCGAATCCCGATTATGCGGCAACGATACCGCATCAGGCTTTTATGATATTCCAGATGATGTTTGCTGTTATCACCCCGGCGCTCATAACAGGAGCGATCGCTGAACGGTTTAAATTCAGCACGTATCTCGTATTTCTTGTAGCATGGGCAACTTTTGTATATTTCCCTCTTGCGCACTGGGTATGGGGCGTTGGCGGCTGGATAAGGAACCTCGGCGCCCTTGATTTTGCCGGAGGGTTGGTTGTGCATATCAGTTCAGGTGTCTCAGCCCTCGCCGCTGCAATTGTTGTCGGGAAAAGAAAAGGATACGGCAGAGAACCGATGATGCCGCATAACATTACCATGACTTTAATAGGTGCTGCATTGCTGTGGTTCGGCTGGTTTGGGTTCAACGGAGGCAGCGCGGTCGCATCAGGTGCCCTTGCAACATCAGCCTTTGTTGTTACGCATATCGCAACGGCAGCAGCGGCACTGTCCTGGATGTTCGCGGAATGGAAGCACAGAGGAAAACCTACTGCGCTCGGCGTGGCATCAGGCGCAGTTGCGGGGCTTGTAGCAATTACCCCTGCATCGGGTTTTGTCGGGCCCATGTCGTCAGTCATTATCGGGCTCGTGGCAGGTGTAATCTGCTACCTGGCAATTAGCCTAAAGTCAAAATTCGGCTATGATGACTCTCTTGATGTAGTGGGTGTTCACGGGGTAGGCGGCACCTGGGGCGCGATCGCAACTGGTTTGTTTGCATCAACGGCTATTAACTCAGCCGGCAATGACGGCCTGTTCTTCGGGAACCCGTCTCTTTTAGTGAATCAGTTGATAAGCGTGGGCGCGGCATGGGTTTATTCATTCATAATTACAATAATCATCTTAAAAGTGCTTGACGCGACAATGGGACTCAGAGTTGACGATCAGGCCGAATTTGTAGGACTGGACCACGCGCAGCATGGAGAGAGCGGGTATGTGTTATAAAAACAGGGATTAGTTTATCCCTAAAAAACCGGAGGATATATGAAAAAGATCGAGGCAATCATAAAACCGTTCAAGCTTGATGAGGTCAAGGCGGCGCTCAATGAAATCGGTGTTCAGGGCATGACTGTGACCGAGGTCAAGGGCTTCGGAAGACAGAAAGGCCACGTGGAATATTACCGCGGGGCCGAGTACGACATAAACTTTGTTCCGAAACTGAAAATCGAGATAATTGTCCCGGCTCAACTGGTGGAGAAGGCTGTTTCCGTCATTCAGGAAAAGGCAAAAACAGGGCAGATAGGTGATGGCAAGATCTTCATATCGGGCATTGACAACATAATAAGGATAAGGACAGGAGAAAGCGGAGAGGCAGCGATTTAGAGGGAAGAGGCTACAAATTTGTTAAAGCTACAATTTTGTAGCTCCAACAAATAACAGCCTGTTTTTAATGATAATATTAACACGTGAACTGATTTGCCCTACATTTTTGTAGGAGACAGAGTCGAGGGGTTTATTGTAATAGCAATGGGTTACAGGCAAGGTACAGGTCTTGCAATCCTCTGTTCAAATTTTTATGAATGGAGGATTTATGAACCTAAAAAAGGTGCTGATGGTCATGACGATGAGTCTGATATTGCCCAATATCGCGGGCGCACAGGAACAGGGCGCAACAATAAACAGCGGGGATACTGCGTGGATGCTGATCTCTACGGCGCTTGTCACCCTGATGACCCCGGGATTGGCCCTCTTCTATGCAGGGATGGTCAGGAAGAAAAACGTGCTTGGTACAATAATGCATAGTTTCATCATGCTGTTCATGGTGAGCGTGATCTGGGTATTATGGGGGTATACTCTTGCGTTTGGCCCTGACAAAGCCGGGATTATCGGAGGCCCTGAATGGTTCGGGCTGAACGGGGTAGGACAGGAGCCCGCTCCCCTGGCTCCAACAGTGCCGCATCTCCTTTTTATGATGTTTCAGGGCACCTTTGCCGTTATCACACCTGCGCTTATAACAGGAGCTTTTGCGGAAAGGATAAAGTTTTCAGCCCTTATAATGTTTACGGTATTATGGATAACATTCGTGTATTCGCCGCTTTGCCATTGGGTGTGGGGCGGCGGATGGATGGCAACGCAGCTTGGCACGCTTGATTTTGCCGGAGGCATTGTTGTGCATATAAGTTCAGCGATCGCAGCATTGGCAGCGATTCTAATGATAGGCAAACGCAGGGGATACGGTGTTGAGCCGATGCTACCCCATAACCTGCCTATGACTGTGCTTGGGCTGGCGCTTTTATGGTTCGGATGGTTCGGTTTCAATGCCGGAAGCGCCCTGACCTCAGGCGGGCTTGCATCTGTTGCCTTTGTTACCACGAATACTGCTGCGGGTGCTGCTGCAATGAGCTGGATGGTGATCGAGTGGCTTCAGAGAGGCAAGCCGACAGCACTCGGAGCGGTCAGCGGGGCCGTAGCAGGGCTCGCGGGCATTACCCCCGCAGCCGGATTTGTCAGTCCGCTTTCTTCTATCTTGATCGGGATGATCGCGGGATTACTGTGCTACGTAGGCGTTAATCTGAAATCCAGGTTCAACTATGATGATTCGCTTGACGTGATAGGCATACATGGCGTCAGCGGAACGTGGGGGACTTTGGCCGTTGGACTCTTTGCATCGGCTGCGATAAACCCGTCGGGTAAAGACGGCTTGTTCTCCGGAAATCCCTCGCTGCTGCTGACCCAGTTTGCGGCGGTGATCATATCGTATGTGTTTGTATTTGTGTCTACGTTCATTATTCTGAAACTTGTCGACTGGATAGTAGGGTTAAGGGTCAAAGACGGCGAAGAGTTTATTGGCCTGGATCAGTCGCTTCATGGAGAAAGCGCGTATACGCAATAGAAAATATTTCCCCTCCCTTGACGGGAGGGGATTAGGGGAGGGTGAAAAACCAGAGAATATTAGCTCACCCCTACCCTCTCCCTCCCCCGTAAAGGGGGAGGGCAACAAAAATCAGGAGGCAATATGAAAAAAATAGAGGCAATAATAAAACCATTCAAGCTTGACGACGTAAAGAGAGGCCTTCATGAAATAGGGGTTCAGGGAATGACTGTTACCGAAGTTAAAGGATTTGGAAGACAGAAAGGCCATGTGGAATTCTATCGTGGAACAGCATATGATATTAACTTCGTACCTAAAATAAAGATCGAGGTTGTCATCCCGGATGACCAGATGGAGCAGACCATCAGCATCATTCAGGATAGGGCAAAGACCGGTGACATCGGAGACGGAAAGATATTTGTCTACCATGTTGAAAATGTTATAAGGATAAGGACAGCAGAAACCGGAGCTGCTGCGGTCTGATCGAGAACGTGCAGATAACGTCTGCACATTCAAACTGTATCATTGAGGAAAATTATGGCAGTACTGATCTGTAAAAATATTGAGACTGAAGGCCCGGGGACCATACAGGATTTTCTTGAAAGGGAGAAAATTCAGTATACGATCGTAGAACTGGCACAGGGTGAAGTAATTACACATACTGACCAGTATAATACCCTCGTGATGATGGGCGGCCCCATGAGCGTGAATGAGGATGTTACATATCCTTATATAAGGAGAGAAGAGGAGCTCGTGAGGGAATTTGTATCAAAGGAGAACAAAATATTGGGTATTTGTCTTGGCGCCCAGATCATGGCAAAGGCAATGGGGGCGCGGGTATATGTGGGACCGCAGAAAGAGATCGGGTGGTACAGCATTGATCTGACGTCTGACGGATTGAGAGACCGTATGATGTTAGAGCTTGCAAGTCATCCGCATGTCAGAGATATATGGAAGAAATTCAAGGTCTTCCACTGGCATGGGGAGACCTTTGATATCCCTTCCGGAGCGGTCAGGCTTGCTGGTTCGGACCTGTACTTTAACCAGGCATTTCGGTATGCAAAGAACGCATATGCTTTTCAGTTTCATATTGAGGTGAGAAAGGAGATGATCCTGGAATGGTTAAAGGATGAACCGGATTTTCAGAAAATAAAACAGGACACAGAAACCTTTTATGAGGAGTACACTGGAAGGGCTGAAAACTTTTACAAAGGATTTTTCATTAAAGAATAAAAGTAGAGGGTAGAGAGAAAAAATACTCTTTACTTTCTAAATGCTACTCTCTACTTTATTTATTAACAACCCAAAGGAGGAAGCAATGACACCAAAAGACGTAATCAAGATGGCGCAGGAAAACAAGGCGGTTATGGCGAATTTCAAGTTTCTTGATTTCCCCGGCATCTGGCAGCACTTTGCAGTACCTGTAGCAGAGTTGAAAGAGGAGATCTTTGAGGAGGGGCTCGGCTTTGACGGCTCATCCATCAGAGGATGGCAGGCTATCAACACATCAGACATGCTGATCATCCCTGATCCAAAGACTGCATTTATGGACCCCTTTATGCAGTATCCGACAATAAGTCTGATCTGCAATATCGTTGATCCCATCACCAAGGAATTCTATACAAGGGACCCGAGATATATTGCACAGAAGGCTGAAGCTTACCTGAAATCGACCGGCATCGGTGACACTGCTTATTTCGGGCCGGAAGCAGAGTTTTTTATCTTTGACGGGATACAGTTTGACCAGAACGCGCATAGCGGCTACTACTTTATTGACTCGGTTGAGGGCATCTGGAATTCCGGGCGCGATGAGAATCCAAACCTCGGATACAAGCCGAGGCACAAGGAAGGTTATTTTCCGGTACCTCCCACAGACAGTCAGGTGGATATCAGGACTGAGATGGTCATGGAGATGCAGAAGGTCGGCATTTATGTTGAAAGGGAGCATCATGAAGTCGCAACTGCGGGACAGGCTGAGATCGACATGAGATTTGATTCCCTTGTCAGCATGGCAGACAAGAACATGCTCTTCAAATACATCATTAAGAACGTGGCGAAGAGACACGGGAAGACCGTGACATTCATGCCAAAGCCTCTTTTTGGTGACAATGGTTCAGGTATGCACGTGCATCAGAGCATATGGAAAAACGGCAAACCGCTTTTTGCTGGCAACGGCTATGCCGGACTGAGTGATATGGCACTTTACTACATCGGAGGTGTTCTGAAGCATGCAAAGGCTCTGGCAGCGATCACGAATCCGACCACGAATTCCTATAAAAGGTTGACCCCAGGATTTGAAGCGCCGGTCAACCTTGCATACTCTGCAAGGAACCGTTCCGCGTCCATAAGGATCCCGACCTATTCGGCGAGTCCGAAGGCAAAGAGGGTCGAGGTGAGATTCCCTGACCCATCATGTAATACCTATCTGGCATTTTCTGCGATGATGATGGCAGGTCTGGATGGTATCGAAAACAAGATCCATCCGGGGGAACCGCTTGATAAAGACATCTACGAACTCGGGCCGGAAGAACTTGCAAATGTTCCGACAATGCCCGGAACTCTTGAAGAAGCCTTGAACAATCTCGAGGCAGACCACGAGTTTCTGATGAAGGGCAATGTGTTTACGGAAGACGCTATCAAGACCTGGATACATTACAAGAGGACAAGAGAAGTTGATGCGCTGAGACTGAGGCCGCATCCGTATGAGTTCTTCCTGTATTACGATATTTAAACCTGAAAACGGCAGATGTATCCACAGATTTGTTAAAAAGTTTTTAATCTGTGGGATATGCGTGTATCTGCGGACAAATACTTAAAAAAGGGGGTACGGCCCCCTTTTTATTTAGATATTGCTGCTGCCGTAATGAATGCTGCGCCAACCTGGTCATTTTCTATGCATTTTTTCAGGATATTTCCGGTACAGCACGGGTCGCATTGCTTGCATCCCTTGCATATTTTTTTAATTGCTTCATTGAGCTCTTCTAACTTCATAACTGCCTTCCTTAATTTGATGCTGAACGTCATACAACGTATTCGGTTCTTATAAAAGCAACATATATGCCATTGCTATCAAAGGTGATAACCCATTGTATTCACAAGGTAGCGTTGTAGGCACTGTTGTTGCCAGCAGGAGATTATGTATGGATTTTCCTATGGCGAGTGAAAAAATTTCTTTTTGATCTGCTTTCTGATAAACTTTTACATTCAGTCCAGATTATTCATAAACTTTTTTGGAGCAAGTCATGGTTCGAGCAACATCTTGAACGCAATGAATTATTAAATTACTTGAGCGATTCACGTGCAAA
>QZKC01000084.1 GCA_003599425.1 Nitrospiraceae bacterium
GAATATGTTGCCGCGGTTAGCGTCGGCATTGTTGAAGGAGAGCCGAGGCTTGACCTTTCCTATCCGGAAGATTCATCTGCAGAGGTCGATATGAACATTGTCATGACCGGGACAGGGAAGTTTATTGAGGTACAGGGGACTGCGGAGACCGAGCCGTTTGACAGGGCCCGTCTCCTGTCAATGCTTGATCTTGCTGAAAAAGGCATAAGAGAGATCATCGGCATGCAGAAGTCCGTGCTGGGTGAAGGTTAGTTAGAATCTAACAGGTAGCTGAAAAAGTCCGTTTTTATTGTCATTACGAGGAACGTTAGTGACGAAGTAATCTCAAGCTTATTGATTAATATAGAAGCGAGATTGTTTCGGTCGAATCGACCTCGCAATGACAGCTAAAATATTTTTTCAGCAGCCTGCTAAGCTCTTAACTCTTCTTTAGAGGTGTCGTATAGAAATTCCTCCGCAGACTTTCCTTTGTGCACTGATTCCCCGACCTCATAATCACACTTTTTTGTCCCTTGCATCCTTCATCCTGAATCTTGTATCCTTGTACGGGGACATGGAATACAGGAGCATTAAAGAGTGGCCTGAGGACGAAAGGCCGAGAGAGAGGCTTTTAAGATCAGGGGCTGACAGCATGAGCACCGCGCATCTGCTGGCAATAATCCTGAGAACAGGCGGGAATGGCAAAAGCGCGCTGGACCTTGCACGAGAGATCCTCATGCATTTCAGGACTCTGAGAGAAATAGAAGACGCCTCTTCTGCTGAATTTTCCGGCATAAAGGGCATGGGCAGCGCAAAGACCGCCCAGGTAAAGGCGGCATTTGAACTCGGGCGCAGGCTTTTAAGGGATGAAGCAGGCAGCACAGCCCAGAGGCCTTCATTCAGGAACAGCCGGGAAGTTTATGAATATTACAGGCCAAAATTTTACGGCTTGAGGAAAGAGAGATTTCTGTGCGCCCTGCTTGACACGAAAAACAGGGTCTTCAGGGAGATAGCCGTTTCGGATGGGACGCTCACGTCATCTCCAGTCCATCCCAGAGAGGTCTTTAAGTACGCGATCAAGGAATCGGCTGCGTCTGTTTTGTTTATACATAATCATCCGAGCGGGGACCCGGCCCCGAGCGCTGATGATATCGACATAACAAAAAGGCTGGTTGAAACAGGCAAAATAATCGGCATTCCGGTACTGGACCACGTGGTTGTATCAGACGGGAGATATTCAAGCATTATGGAAGGAAAATTAAATAACGGGTAACAAGCAGAGGGTAGAGAGACTAAAACTTTCTTCTCTCTGCTTTCTACTCTCTACTTTTTTAAATGGAGGTCATATGGCAAAGGTTGAAAGGGCGCTCATAAGTGTTTCCGACAAGACAGGCATCGTTGAATTCGCAAGGGAACTTGCCAGTCTTAAGATCGATATACTCACCACAGGAGGTACTGCAAAGGCCCTGAGCGATCAGAAAATAAAGATAACGGAGGTATCGAAATACACAGGATTCCCTGAAATGCTGGGAGGCAGGCTGAAAACCCTTCATCCGAAGATCCACGGGGGGCTCCTCTGGAGAAGGGACAACCCCCAGGATGAAAGGGACATAAAGGCGAACCAGATCAAATCCATAGATGTTGTAGTAGTAAATCTGTACCCTTTTGAGAAGACCGTCTCAAAGGGCGATGTTGAATTTGACGAGGCGATCGAGAATATCGATATCGGCGGCCCCACCATGCTGAGGGCGGCTGCGAAGAATTTCAGGGATGTGATCGTCATCGTTGACCCTGCAGATTACGAAAAGGTCATTCAGGAACTCAAAACCCAGAACGGAGAAGTTGGCTACGATACGAAATATTACCTCGCGAGAAAGGTCTTTGCTCATACAGCCCGGTATGACACCCTGATATCCAATTATCTCGGCAGGCACGGCGGGACCAGGGAGACTTTCACTCAATATCTGACCCAGAGCTATCTGAAGCTCAGCGACCTGAGATATGGAGAAAATCCGCACCAGAAAGCTGCGCTCTACAAAGAACCGCTCTATAACGGCCTCTCCCTTGTTGACGCGAATATCCTGCAAGGCAAGGAGATGTCTTACAATAATTACCTCGATTCAAGCGCGGCCCTGGACCTTATAAGAGAATTTACGGAACCTTCTGCTGTGATCATCAAACACAATAATCCGTGCGGCGTCGCAACAGCGGATACGATTGAAGCCGCATATGTCAGAGCTTTTGAAACAGACCCCATATCCGCCTTTGGAGGGGTTATCGCATTGAACAGGGATGTCAATGTAGCAACTGCAAAAGAGATACTGAAACTGTTCGTTGAGATAATCATTGCCCCCGGTTTTGACCCTGATGCGGTGAAGCTTCTGAGCGGCAAGCCGAACATCAGGCTTCTGGTAATGGATATAACGCAGAATCCGTCCGGCTTTGACATCAGGAAGATACAGGGCGGAATGCTTGTGCAGGAAAGGGATACCGGCATGATAGAGGATTTCAGATCGCTTAAAACCGTTACCAGGAGAAAGCCGACTGATGATGAGCTTGCAGCGCTGGAATTTGCCTGGAAGATATGCAAGCACATGAAATCCAATGCGATAATTTATTCCTCAAAGGAAAAGGCGCTTGGTATTGGCGCGGGGCAGACCAGCAGAGTTGATTCTGCAAAATTGGCGGCTATGAAGGCCGCAAATTTTAATATCTCGCTGAACGGATCGGTAGTCGCCTCGGATGCGTTCTTCCCTGCAAGGGACGGGATAGATACAATAGCAAAAGCCGGCGCTACAGCAGTTGTTCAGCCCGGCGGTTCAGTCAAGGACAATGAGGTCATAGCCGCAGCGGATGAGCACAATATGGCAATGGTGTTTACCGGGATGAGGCATTTTAAGCATTAATATTATCTGAAATGGAGCTGGTTCTTCCGCCGGTATCCGAAGCTGGCACGGGTGATTGAGGAGAAGATGAAAGGGAAGAAATGATATAATGGTGCATCAGGCAAATCTATGAGGAGGGCTTAATGAAACTAAAGACTATTGTACATAAAGCAGAAGAAGGCGGATATTGGGCAGAGGTGCCTTCGATCCCCGGATGTTTAACACAGGGGGATACATGGGAAGAGTTACTGCAAAATATCTACGAGGCAATTGAAGCGTGTCTGTCTGTTGATACGGAAGCAATTGAATTGAAGCCGGAGGACAAGGTGCTGGAAATTGCCGTATGAAAAGCATATCGGGAAAAGATTTATGCAGGCTTTTAGAGAAAAAGGGCTGGCAGTTGAAAAAGATACACGGCAGCCATCATGTTTATATGATAGCAGGCAGAAAAGAACGAATAAGTGTCCCTGTTCACGGCAATAAGGATTTGAAAATAGGGTTGTTAAAAGCAGCCCTGAAGATAGCTGAGATTAATGAAGATGATATTTGATCATGTCGAATTCGGAAGGCATGGGAAGACTTTATTGAGACAAAGAACATAGAATCTGAAATTGCCGAAATAGAAAATGATATCAGAGACCTACAGGCAGCTTAAAGAAATAGCCGATAAAGAGTTCAGCGAAATTATTGAAGACAGCGGTGTTATCTTAAGTTATACGGGCAAGGCGAGGAAATTAAGATTAAAACTGATTGACGGCACGTTTGCCGATATATGGTATTCGCATGAAGGCGAATATTCTTACCATTGGGAACAGACAGAAACAAGAAATAAAGTCTATCGTCATGATAATTCTCCCCATCTGAAGTGGTCATACGTCAAAACATTCCCCAAACACTGCCATGATGGGAATCAGGAGCATGTTGTAGGAAGAGTCATATCCCCGAAAAACCTGAGGAAGCAGTAAGGTAGTTCTGACAGCGTCAAGTTTGCCGTAGGCTACCTATATCTTTCAGGCTTTTATCAAATCGCTGAAAAGCTTGGCTCTCTTTCAGAGGTAAAAATTCTTATCGGAAACTCTCTCAGCAGAGAAACCGCTGAAGAACTTGCTCAGAGCCTTGCAAGCGTTGAAGAACTTGAAAGCGTATACAATGACAAAAAGATTCAGAAGAAATCAGAAGGGGAAAAGGTAAAGAATGATGTGCAGATGCCATTGTCAAAAATCATTGACATCTACAATAAAGAAAGGCCTGGAGAAATAAGTGATAGACCGTAGGTTGACATCGCGAGAAAGCCTATTGAATTTATTTGTGGGTAGATATTGATATAGGAATATGGAAAAGTTTTATAGACATCATATATGATATTTCACACTGAAAAAAATTTCATGAAAGAGGTTATCAGTTGAAAGTCCTTGTCATCGGAAGCGGAGGAAGGGAGCACGCCCTTGTTTGGAAGCTGAGCCAGAGCCCGAGGGTGGACAAGATATACTGCGCGCCGGGCAATCCCGGGATAGCGGAGATAGCTGAATGCCTCGACATCAAGGCGGACGATATTGAATCATTATTGAATTTCGCCAAATACGAGTGGATCGATCTTACCATTGTCGGGCCGGAAGCTCCGCTTACTGCAGGGATTGTGGATGCTTTCGTGAAAGATGAACGGAGGATCTTCGGCCCCGATGCTTCGGGGGCAAGACTTGAGGGGAGCAAGGTGTTTGCAAAGGATTTTATGCTCAAATACGGCATTCCCACCGCTGAATATAAAATGTTCACATCATATCTTCACGCCAAAGAGTATATTGGGCTCAAGGGTGCGCCGGTCGTGATAAAGGCGGACGGTCTTGCGGCCGGGAAGGGGGTATTCGTCTGTGAAACAGTGGATGAGGCGATCGACTCACTGAAAGTGATCATGAAAGAAAAGGCATTCGGAAGCGCGGGCAGCAGGGTTGTCGTTGAGCAGTGCCTGAAAGGTGAAGAGGCATCGTTCATGGTGCTGACAGACGGGAAAACTGTCATTCCCCTTGCAACATCACAGGACCACAAAACGGTCTTTGATGGCGACAGAGGGCCGAACACCGGCGGAATGGGAGCCTACAGCCCTGCCCCGGTCATAACTAAAGCTCTCCATTTAACCATTATGAAGACAGTTATAGATCCCCTGATCAAGGGACTTGCCAAGGAGAGAATAAATTACCGTGGGGTCATCTATGCCGGGCTTATGATCTGTGATGGGAAACCGTATGTGCTTGAATTCAACTGCCGGTTCGGCGACCCAGAGGCACAGCCGGTGCTCATGAGGCTTGACAGCGATCTGTTTGAAATGATGAAAGCAACATCAGAGGGTAAACTGAAAGATGTAAAGGTGTCATGGAAAGACGATCCGGCCGTATGCGTGGTACTTGCGTCCAAAGGATATCCCGGCAACTATGAAAAAGGGAAGGTCATAAAGGGGCTTGATGAATTAAGGGATATGAGTGATACCATGATATTTCATGCAGGAACAGGTATACGCAAGAACAAGGTCGTCACATCCGGTGGAAGGGTGCTGGGGGTTACTGCTCTCGGCAAAGATATCAGCGCCGCGAAGAGGAATGCCTACAAGGCGATAGAAAAAGTACATTTTGACGGGATGCATTACAGGAAGGACATAGCTGATAAGGCAATCAAAAAATAGGGTCAAGGGGCAGGGGGCAAGAATTATGTAGGGGCGAACCGGTGTGTTCGCCCATCTGGAAGGAGAAGACATGAAACCAAAGGTTTTGATACTCATGGGCAGTGATTCAGACCTGCCGGTTATGGAAGAAACAGCAAAAATCCTGGAACAGTTCAATATCCCTTATGAGATGACGGTCTCTTCTGCTCACAGGACTCCTGAAAGGACGGTCCGGATCGTCAGGGATGCAGAAAAAAATGGCGTAGAAGTGATTATTGCGGGTGCAGGCGCCGCCGCTCACCTTGCTGGCGTAGTAGCTTCTCATGCGTTGGTCCCTGTGATCGGCGTGCCGATCGATTCATCGCCTCTTCATGGTGTTGACGCCCTCTACTCAACCGTGCAGATGCCGCCGGGAATACCTGTTGCAAGTATGGCAATCGGCAAGGCAGGCGCAAAAAATGCAGGGATCTTTGCGGCACAGATATTAAGTTTGAAGGACCCGCTCATTGCAAGCGCACTCAGGGATCACAGGAAAAAAATGACTTCAGACGTACTGAAAAAAGCAAAGAAGATCGAGCGATAGGTCATCATTATGATTTCAGCATCCCGGATCAAAGACCTTTCTGAAAGAATGAAGCAGGAGTTCAAGTTCTTCAAGACGCTTACTGATGAAGAATGTACTGCATTCCTCAGTTTCTGTGAAGACAGACAGGTGTCTTCGGGAGGCACCCTCTGGAATGAAGGGGACACTGACAATTATGCGGCTTTTCTTATTTCAGGGAAACTGGGCATTAAAAAAAAGACGGCATTTAAGGGCAAGTACATGATCGTCGGCACGTTCGACAAAGGCACTGTGGTCGGGGAGCTGTGCCTTCTTACGGACCAGGCCCGATCGGTCACCGCAGTGGTACTCGAAAGCGCTGTTCTCGTACAGCTCTCAAGCATGGACTTCGAACGCCTCATCGCAGAACACCCGATGCTGGGGCTGAAGCTCCTGAAGCATATCTTTATCATCACCTCAAAACGCCTCAACGGTTCCTACAAGCGGATCGCTTCAATTTTCTAATCCATATCAAAATATATTTTTTTCTGTCTTGTCCTGCCTTAGGCTGAAATATCTGAAATGCTTTTTGAGAACCTGGAGACAACATAAAGAAATCCTTCGCAAGTGCCGAATATCATAAGTTAAGTGAATGATATAAGGGCAGAAAATTATCTTTGTTCTGAGTAGTGAGTGAATACGGATGCCTAAAAGAGAGATCGGGATTGTCAGGTGGTTCGACAGTGATGAAGGCTGCGGTTTTATCGCACGCAGACATGGAGAGGATATTTATGTTCATTACAGCGCCATTCTCTGTGATGGGAGCGACTGCATTCCAAAAGAAGGCGATCCGGTTGAATTTACGGTTGTTGAGGGTAATAACGGCCTGCAGGCACAGAAAGTAGTCATCAAAAAATAGCGATATATTCATTACTGCCCCGTTTCGTTGACGTTAGAACAGGGCAGGTCAGAAAA
Organism: Nitrospiraceae bacterium; assembly: GCA_003599425.1. Taxonomy (GTDB): domain Bacteria; phylum Nitrospirota; class Thermodesulfovibrionia; order UBA6902; family UBA6902; genus SURF-23. The sequence goes on from QZKC01000084.1 coordinate 7,034, forward strand.
TACATACCTCGATTTCATTAAAAACAGATTCATTTTTTTAAAAAATCAGATATAATGATAAACTCTTTAAAAATAAGGGGTAGTGTCTGTGAAAACGATTGCATAATATCATGAGGTAGCTGAAGGGAGCAGGACATGCTTGGTTTTTTTGAAAAGCTCGGCGACAACGCCCTGTATTATATAAATCAGGCAGGGAGGATGGGGATATTTCTCCTGTTGTCGCTTGTGAGTATTTTCAGGCCGCCGTTCAAGCTATCCCCGGTCATCAAGCAGATATATGTCATAGGCGCGCTTTCAATATTTGTCATCATATTTACAGGGGCCTTTACCGGAATGGTGCTGGGGCTCCAGCTCTACCATACACTCAGCAAGTTTGGCGCAGTCGGGGCTTTGGGATCAGCCGTTTCGCTCAGTCTTATCAGGGAGCTTGGGCCTGTGCTTTCGGCGCTCATGGTGACAGGACGTGCCGGTTCAGCCATCTGTGCTGAGGTTGGGATCATGCGTATTTCAGAGCAGGTGGATGCGCTGGAATGCATGGCGATAGACCCTCATAAATATATTATGGCCCCGAAGTTCCTTGCCGGTATTATTTCTCTTCCGCTCCTTACAGCGGTCTTTGATGTTGTCGGGATATTCGGCGGATATCTTGTAGGGGTGAAACTGCTTGGGGCTGATGAGAGCTCATATTTTGCAGGCATGTACAAGGATGTGGAATTTGAGGATGTGTATATGGGGATTATAAAATCTCTCTGTTTCGGGCTTCTGCTGACATGGATATGCACTGCCAAGGGTTACTATGTTCACATGCAGAGAGGCGGAGGGTTCGGCGCTGAAGGAGTAAGCAGCGCAACTACAAACGCAGTGGTGCTCGCGTCAGTCACTATACTGGTATTTGATTATTTTCTTACGTCTGTACTTTTATGAACACAAAGACGATCATTCAACTCATCGATGTCTTTAAATCATTCGGTTCCCAGCAGGTGCTTAAGGGAGTAAATCTCCCTATTGCCGAAGGGAAGACGACTGTCATCGTAGGGGGGAGCGGCCAGGGGAAGAGCCTGATCATCAAGCATATCCTTGGGCTCATGAAACCCGACAGCGGCAAGGTGCTCTTTGACAGCAGGGAGATAAACAAGGTCAGTAAAAAGGAGCTTATGGAGATCAGGATGAACTTCGGCGTCCTCTTTCAGAATGCCGCGCTTTTTGATTCAATGACGGTCTTTGATAATGTTGCCCTGCCTCTCAGGGAACGCACGAAGAAGTCTGAGGAAGAGATCATGAATATTGTGCATGAGAAGCTTTCCATGATGGACCTTGAGGGGAGTGATGACAAATACCCGGCACAGCTCAGCGGCGGAATGAGGAAAAGGGCAGGGCTCGCACGCGCCCTTGTGCTTAATCCGAAAATAATATTCTTTGATGAGCCGACAACAGGGCTTGACGCGGCGAAGAGCAATGAAATTTACCGTGTTTTTTTCAAGACACAGGCGCAGTTGAAGTACACGTCGGTCATTGTCAGCCATGACGTGCCGAAGATATTGAAGCTGGCTGACTATGTGGCGCTGCTTCATGGCGGGGTGGTACAGGGATGTCTCACTCCCGAGGAGTTTCAGCTTTCAGATAATCCGCTGGTTAAAGAATATGTTGAGACGACAATGGGGTCTCTTTACTCAAGTGAAATGGAGGAAGGTATATGAAAAAGATAACTATTGAAACAGGCGTAGGAATTTTTATTGTATGCGGATTGCTGAGTCTTGCTTACCTTTCGGTAAAGCTGGGCGATGTGAATCTGTTCGGGAGCCAGCAGTATCCTCTGACAGCGCGCTTTGCAAATGTATCCGGGCTCAAGGTGGGTGCAAGGGTAGAGATCGCGGGAGTCACTGTTGGCAAGGTCAGCAATATACATCTCAATGATTATGAAGCACAGGTGGAGCTGTTAATTGAACCGGATGTGAAGCTGCAGGAAGATTCAATAGCTTCCATAAGGACACAGGGGATCATCGGAGATAAATATGTAAAGATAAAGACAGGTGGACTCCAGGAATACATAAACCCTGGCGGGGAGATCCTGGAGACGGAATCCTCCATAGAGCTTGAAGAACTGGTGAGCAAGTATATTTTTGAAAAAGAAAAGCCTTGAGAAACAACAGCCGGCAGGGTTGAATATGTATTTTTTTCTTTAGCATATGTCTGCTATAATTTTCTAATCGAAGGGGTACTGTATGCATAATTTCATGCGATGTATTTTTCTTTGCCTCATGTTATTTGCAGGGGGCATCTTCATTCCCTTTGCAGCTCTTGCGCAGGATGTGCCTGCCTATTCTCTTGACGAATGTATCCGTATGGCTTTGGAGTTCAGCCCTCAGGTCAGGGAGCAGCAGCAGGATGTAGAGATCGCCAGGACAAGGCTTGAAGAAGCTGAAGGGTATCAAAGACCGCAGATCGAGCTGATGACCCTGTTCGGGCCTGCGCCGCGGGCGAGGGGCGATCAGATCTTTTCTGAACAGAGAAATGACAGGATCGAGGGGCTGGGGGTTTTCGGGAGCGCTGACATAAAACTTGTTCAGCCTATTTACTCTTTCGGAAAGATCGATGAGGCAAAAAAAGCCGCAGCACACGGGATCCGCGTAGAGGAATCAAGGGTGCAGCAGAAAAAAAGCGATGTGGCGCTCGAGATAAAGCAGTACTATTACGGCCATCTGGCAGCGCTTGAGGGGAGAAAGCTGGTTGACGAGATCCAGGGATATCTTGATTCGACAATTGAGCGGACGAAAAAGCTTATTGAAGCAGAATCCGAGAATGCAACGGAACTGGACCTGAACAAATTAGAGGCATACCGCGGGCTGCTGGAGAAATATAAAATGGAGGCGGAAAAGAATGTCACTTTGACCAGGGAAGCCTTGCGGACTTTCACTGGTATCGCGAAAAACAGTGAGTTCAGCCTGAAGGATAAGACAATTGAACCTTTGCCTGTAACAATTATGGAGATTGATTACTATAAAACAAAGAGCATGGAATTGCGGCCGGAGTTCAGGCAGCTCAGTGAAGGCCTGCGGGCCAAAGAGGCGCTGCTGAATATGGCAAAGACCGATTTCTATCCGACGTTTTTTGCGGCGGCATTTTATTCCATTTCCGACGCGACTGACAGGGACAAGGCCACGAACCCCTGGATATATGATTTTTTCAGGCATAATGCCGGAGGGGCGGTGCTTGGGATGAAATGGAACTTTGATTTCGGCATAACCGGTTCGCACGTGCATCGCGCTCAGGCGGATTACATGAAGCTCCAGAGACTGAAAGAGTATGCTGATATCGGGGTTCCCATGCAGGTTGAAAAATCATACAGGGAAATGATGGAGGCGAAAGAGAGCATCGAAGCGCTGAAGAATGCGTATCAGGCAGCGAGGAAATGGATGGTAGGCGCTGTCCTGAACTATGATATGGGGATAGGTGAGGCCAAGGATGCTGCCGATGCGATAGCCGCCTATGGCAAGATGAAGGAGGAATATATCAAGTCTGTGTATAATTTTAATCTTGGCTACGCCAATGTCTTGCAGACATCAGGCCTGGCAGGAGAAGAAACTTTAATTAAACAGGAGAATAAATGAAGCGGATGAGGAGATTGTTTTTGTTGCTTATAAGCATGACAGTTTACGTTGCCGGGATTTCTGAGCTGAGTGCTGCCGGCACACCTGCTGAATCAGTGAGGTCGACTGTTGATGCTGTGATCAATACATTGAAGGACCAGCACTTTTCACAGCCCGGGAAAAAGCAGGAGAGAAGGGAGAAGATGAGAGCCCTGATCAATGACCGTTTTGATTTTGAGGAAATGGCCCAGCGTTCACTGGCGCGCCACTGGCAGCCGAGAACTTCCGCGGAGAAAAAAGAGTTTGTGGAAGTATTTTCGGATCTCATCGAATCATCCTACATCGGCAAGATCGAACTCTATACAGATGAAAAAATCACTTATGACAGGGAGACACTAAAGGGTGACGGCAAATACAGCGTGGTCAGCACGACTGTTATCACAAAGAACGTCAATATCCCCATTGAATACAAACTCATTCTCAAAAACAATAAGTGGTGGGTGTACGATGTGACTATAGAGGGTGTGAGTTTTATCAGTACGTACAGGGAGCAGTATAACAAGATCATTGTGAAAGAGTCCTTCGACGGGCTGATGAAGAAGATGAGGAGCAAGCTTGAAGAAATTAAGACCCTTGAGGAGCAAGACTCCGCAAAGAGCTGATATAGCATGGCTGCTGATATTAAAGGACTTATATATGGATTGAGGGACGAACTGATCCTCTTTCAATTGCTCAGTGATGATGAAGTGGACAGGGTTATCCCTTATCTTGAGGTTATTGATTATCCCAAAGGGACAACCATATTCAACGAAGGCGACGAGGAAGATTTTGTCGGCTTTGTCACCGCAGGGGTGCTGGAGCTGAAGAAAGATACAGAATTTGAAGGAAGGCAGATCGTGATCGCCCTTGTCAGAAAGGGCTCTTTTGTAGGGGAGATCGCACTTGTCGATGAAAAACATACCCGTTCTGCAACAGCAGTAGCGCTTGAGAATTCTGAAATGATCATCATGAGGCGGAAAGCACTGGATGCTATTGTGGACAAGTATCCGATAATAGCAGTAAAAATACTGAAAGGATTGAACCAGGTCATGGCTGTTCGCATGCGAAAGGCCATGGAAAGACTTGCTTCGATCTTTTAAATCCAGTGCTCCACTCTGAGGCTGATAAAAAATGAAATACAGATTGCCTGAAGGATGCGGTGACAGACGGGAAGCTATCGAGTTACTGCTGAATGAAGAAAGGGAGCTCTCCCGACTGGAAATGAATGCTGTGAGGGAGGCTGTGAAAAAAATCCTGTTTGAAGCCAAGGGATATGTGAGCGCCGAAATCGAGATGGACTGTGAATTTGACGTTAGAACCGGCAGTGAACCGGCAAAATCAAAAGTTGACTTTGTGGTTTGTATCAGCGGCAGGAGGTTCGTGTCGATAAAATGCGCTGTTGATGCGCTGGTATCACGGCAGCGCCATGCGCTTGCTTGCGCCCGCCTGCTCGATCCCTGTCAGGTCCCTTTTGCAGTGATAACCGACGGTGTTGATGCTATAGTGCTTGACACGGTGACTGGAGAAGTGATCGGGGAAGGCCTGGATGCGGTCCCTTCAAGGGAATCTCTTCTGGAAACCATCGGTAGAGCGGAGTTCATTGCCCTCCCCGAAGAAAAAGCCGAAAAGGAAAAAAGGATCGTATCTGCCTTTGATGCGACAGGATGTTAGCATCCCTGCAAATCAATACTGAAAGCACGTGAGCTTCCAATTGTGTCCCATAACTGCGATCGCCCCGGCGTAGTCATCCGCTGCATCAATATTCCTTAATGACCACGAAGGGTTTGCCTGATCTGAAATGACGTCATATTGATTCATATTATGCGAAAGTCCTGTTCCCAGCGCCTTCAGTAATGCCTCTTTTCTGACCCAGATGGAAAAGAACTTTTTTTGACGTTCATGAAGGGGAAGTTCGTTCAGCACGTCAAATTCGTTTTGTGAGAAAACCTGTTCCGGTATGGATTCTGTAGAGAAATCATGGCGAATATATTCAAGGTCAACACCGATCTCCATGTGACGGGTAAAAGCAAAAAGGGCAAGGTCGCGGGAATGAGAGACGCTGAATCTGATCTCTTTACCGCCAATCTCTTTCAAAAGGGAAGGTTTCCCTTGAGTCCCGGTACAAAATCGTAAAGCATAAGGTTCCATCCCCAGATACCTGCTGAGCATCATTCTGAGCAGGCCGCGTGAAGCGATAAAGTGATCCCTGTCTTTCTGGAAATGAAAACGTTCAGACCGTTCTTTCTCTTCAGGTGAAAGAATGTGCTGCATGCGGCCTGCATCAGTTTCTGTCAAATTCAGGGAAGCACGCCAGACATGGACTTCTTCCATGTACAGCTTCAGTGCTCCTGGCGGGACAAGCCAGGTGATATCCTTTTTTATTTCTGTATACGGTTTCATCATGATTGATTGCCTTGTCTTTTTTCATGGATGGAGTCAAGGGATTTCTTCATCAGGCCTGCCCATGTTTCTATGTATGGTTCCTCAAGGATGCTCATATGTCCTGATCTCTGAACAGTATGTATCTCAACACCACCGGAAGCGAGGCTGCTCCAGTTTTGCCGGGAAGTATAAGATCCTTTTTCAGCCCGAATCAGGATCACTTTTCCCGGATACGGTCTGGGCGTATAGTTGTTGATAGCATTGGCATATAGCTTCATAAGATAGAAATGTCTAAGATTATATGGCAGTGGCTGCTTTCTGGCCGCATAAACCATGCAGCGAGCTGTTTTTAATGAATTTTTGCCCCTGCTGAGTATTCGTCTGAAGATAAATCGTGTATTTTTCGAAATGTACTCAGCCTTTTCAGGAAAACTGAAATGTATAAGTTTTTTTAAAACAGAGAGTGCCCTTGAAGCAGATGAACTTTTACGGGAGGATGTATTGTGATTCTGTGAAGGATCAGCCGGTAAGCACTCGGAAGGCAACTCTATCAAAAATAAGAAGGGCACTTCATTTCCCTCTTTGCACAACTGCTGTGCCATTTCCAGTGCGATCATGCCTCCAAAGCAGTATCCGCCAAGGAAATAAGGCCCCTGCAGCTGTACATCACGCATCTCCTGCAAATAAAGAGCCGCGATTTCTTCAATCGTATTGTAATAGACCGGTCGTCCGTACTTTTCCTGATTGAAAAATCCGTAAAAAGGCTGGTCCATACCGAGAGATTGTGAAAGGAATGAGTAACATTGCCACCCGTAGACCCAAAATAAAGGAGGTTTTGAGCCAGCGGGCTGAAAGGGATTTAGTGGAGACAATTGCTCTGACTTATGCTCCTGGCAGAACAGTTCAGCCAGTCGTTCGACAGTTTGAGACTGAAAAATGGAAATAACGGGAAAATTTTTCCCTGTAGATTTTTTGATTTCTGATATGAGACGAACTGCCAGCAGCGAATGCCCCCCGATCTCGAAAAAATTGTCCCTGATCCCGACTGGCCTGACATCAAGGACCTTTTCCCATATCTTTGTCAAAATCATTTCTAAACTGTTTCTTGGCGGCATGTATGTTCTATCATGTTTGACGATATTGCGTTCCGGGGCCGGCAGGGCTTTCAGATCGATTTTATTATTAGGTGTAAGCGGCAAGGCATTAAGCATAACAAACGCAGATGGGTTCATATGGTCAGGAAGGCTCTTTGCGAGAAAAACTCTTAGTTCAGGGATAAGATCTGCTGTTATCTGACGTGGTACAACATATCCCACAACCTTTCTTTCCCCGGGGCGTTCTTCCCTTGCGACAACTACAGCTTCCTTTATTGCAGGGTGTTGCCTGAGGCGGGATTCGATCTCACCGAGTTCAATGCGGAATCCCCGTATCTTTACCTGGTGATCGATCCTTCCGATGAATTCAATAAGACTGTCAGGCAGGTATCGGGCCAAATCACCTGTTTTGTATAAGCGTGATCCCTCCCCGTTTTCGAAGGGGTTCGGAATAAATTTCTCAGATGTAATATCAGCCCGGTTCAGGTATTCCCGCGCAAGGCTGTTGCCGCCAATATACAATTCGCCGGGCACACCTACAGGGACAGGCTGCAGAAAAGTATCCAGAATGTATATCTTGGTGTTGGGCGTAGGCCTCCCGATCGGAATTTCTTTTGCCTCACCAGGCAGGTTCCAGGATGTAAGATCGAAGAGGGTGGCCACCACGGTTGCTTCTGTAGGACCATACGTATTTAAAAGTCTTATACGAGGCCCCGCAAATTGCTGCCATAAAGAGAGACGATCAGGCAGGGCCCTTTCCCCTCCGATAATCACAAGGCGGACAGAAGAAGGGATAAGCAGGTTTTCTGTTTCAAGTCCCTGGGTTAGGATGTGCCAGTATGCGGTGGGAAGGCTAAGTACCGTGAGCTTCCATCTGTCACACCTGTCCAGGAAATCTCTGTTCGTCAACATGTCGTTGGTGCGAAGGACCAAAGTCGAACCGATCGCGAGGCAGGGATAAATCTCCTCAGCGCTCGCATCAAAATTTATTGATGCAAACTGAAGGACCCGGTCCGAAGGCCTTAAGCCGTATTGCGAGATGACTGCTTTTGTAAAATGCACGAGGGCGCCATGCTGTATCACAGCTCCTTTTGGGGTCCCTGTGGATCCGGATGTATAGAATATGCACGCTGCATTATCGGGTGTTGATCTGTTTGGCGGATTATCTTCACTTTCACGGGCGATATCATTCCAGTCTGAATCAAGAAGTACCACTTTCCCTTTCATTAAAGATATGCGTGCAGATAAATGGGAATGGGTCAACAGGACAGGAATCTTCGTATCATTCACTATAAGGTTCAGGCGTTCCTGAGGGTAGTCAGGATCAAGGGGGACATATGCTCCTCCAGACTTAAGGATGCCCAAAAGTCCCACTACCATTTCCAGGGAACGCTCTTCGCAAATTCCCACCAGCATCTCAGGCCCAACTCCGAGCTTTCTCAGGTAATGCGCCAACTGATTAGCACGGTTATTCAGTTGGAGGTATGTAAGCTGCTGATCTTCAAAAACCACTGCGACGGCATCGGGTGTCCGTTCAACCTGAGCTTCGAAAAGTTCATGTATAGAGGTGGTTGACTGAGGTTCATCTGTACCGCCGCTCCATTCTTCCAGTATCATTTTCCGCTCTGTATCACTGAGAATAGGTAAAGCAGAGATGGAGACCTCAGGATTTAATACGATGCTTTTTAGAAGTGCAGTGAAATTATCTGCGAATCGTTGAATGGTGCCTGCATTAAAAAGGTCTGTACTATAGACAAAGGTTAATTTCATTACGTCGGGAGATTGTGTTGCGAGGAGTGATAAATCATAGAGAGATATTGATGAATCTATGTCCATGATCTCAATTTTCAGACCCGGCAGCTCAAGGGGGATATCAGGCTCGTCATCATACGCGAAAGCAACCTGAAAAAGAGGCGAGCGTCCCAGATCCCGTTGCGGATTCAGGGCTTCAACAAGCATCTCAAAAGGCATATCGTAATGCCTGTAAGCTCCATCCGCCACTTCACTCTCCCGATGAAGGAGTTTGCGAAAACTCGGGGCATCGGAAAGGTCCGTCCTAAAGACAAGCATGTTAACAAAGAACCCGATGAGCCCGTGGATCTCCGGCATGTTCCGGGTAGAAGTAAAGGTACCAGCACAAATATCTCCCTGATCTGTATATCGGTAAAGGAGGACCTTGAAAGCCGCCATCATCAGAGTGGACATACTGACACCTTCATGTTCGCTTAACTTCTTGAGGGATGAAGTGATGGTTTCAGGAAGTATGAAAGTATGGCTTGCACCCTTAAAACTCCTGACCGACGGTCTGGGGCGGTCTGAAGGCAAGTCCAATGCTGCCGGACTGCCGGCAAGATGATTTTTCCAGTAAGAAATATTTCTCTCCAGGATTTCACCTGTCATCTGCTGCCGACGCCAGTATGAAAAATCAGCGTACTGAACAGGAAGGTCAGGCAGAGTTGAGGGCCTGCCCTCGGCAAAGGCTTCATATAACGTCAATAGCTCACGGGAAAAGATCTTTAATGATTGTTCATCTGCAGCAATGTGATGTATCGACAGATGAAGTAAATACTCGCTATCTGATAATCTTAGCAGTGATACTCTCAGCATTAAATCTGTCGATAGATCAAATAATTTGTCCCTGTTCCCTTCCATCTGGCTCAGTATTGCGGCTTCGAGGTCTTGTGCCGGACAGTTGTCAAGGTCGATCTGCGTGATCTTGAGAGAATGGTTCTGGTGTACTATCTGAACAGGCTCTCCATGCACTACCGAATAAGTAGTGCGGAGTATTTCGTGACGCTGAATGATTGCGTCCAATGCCTTTTGGAGCACATCCAGCCGAAGATGACCGTCTATCCAAATAACATAATTGATAACAGTTTGAATGTCAGGCTCCATCTCTTCATGCATCCAGAGCCGCTGCTGCGCAAAGGATAGTGGAATATTGTCGCGACGTGAAACGGGTATTATAGGAGGAACAGATGATTGTTTTACAGGAACACCTGTACCGATGGAATTTATGTAATTATTTATCTTCATGACTTATGTAGATAGGTTATCGACATATCTATCCGAATCTTAAATAAAAAACTAATAAAATTGATTGTTAATCATTATTTATTAAGTTGTTAAATTTACTGAGCATTCATTCCCGATCAGGGTTATTGTAGTTTATAATTAATAATCATTCTTATATCATAATGTGCCTTTTAATACAAGGCCTCTATTATCCTATAAAAAGCAGTTAGCCACAGATTAACGCAGATTATCACAGAGTTATTATAAGCTTAACTAACTTTTGCCTTTCACCTAGCAGGTGAATATATAATAAGCGCCTTACTCATTTAAATCATTGTCTTTATCTGTGAAATCTGT
>QZKC01000006.1 GCA_003599425.1 Nitrospiraceae bacterium
ACTACAGGAAGAACCTTTTTCTGTGCATCATCTCCCACGGCGTGACAAACTTCGTTCTGGGTATTTATGTCTTCTATTCAGAAAAATGGATATTCTGGTGAGATGGAATGACCCGCCGGGGTGAACAAAAACATATTGGGCGATTCCTAAGCATCTATTGGCTAAAGTATTTTGTTGAAAATCATACCATTGGTGAGTATTCTAAGATCCATCGCATTCAAGATGTTTTTGCTTATCCCGGCGGGTAGTTCGTCTCATTGTAGACAGTTGCTATTAAACCTGCTCTTACTTTCTTGTAATTCTGCATCGCACCGTATTACCATGCGCCTCAAGCCCTTCCACTTCCGCAATGGACTCAATTATCCCAGCAAGTTTATTGAACCCTTTTTGGGTGGCGTTTATCAGGCTCGTGCGCTTTATGAAATCATAGACCCCGAGTGGCGATGAAAATCGGGCTGTACCGCCGGTAGGAAGAGTATGGTTCGGCCCTGCGGCATAATCCCCGAGAGGCTCAGGCGTCCATTTTCCAAGGAATACCGCGCCGGCATTTCTTATGCCCGGTAAAAGCCGCGAAGGGTCTTTTGTCATTATTTCGAGATGCTCCGGAGCGATCCGGTTTGCGATAGCCACCGCGTCATTGAGATCCCTGGTGATGATTATCGAGCCGTATTTCTGCAGAGACTTCCTGGCTATACTTTTTCTCTTCAGGCCTTTCAATTGCACTGTCAAAGCCTCTTTCACCTTCTCAGCAAGCTCGATCGAATCAGTGATCAGCACTGACGATGCCATTTCATCGTGTTCAGCCTGGCTGAGGAGGTCGCATGCGATAAAAGACGCATCTGCTGTCCTGTCTGCAATGACCAATATCTCACTGGGCCCGGCAACCATATCGATCCCTGTGTCGCCGAATACCATCCTCTTTGCAACAGCTACAAATATATTGCCGGGGCCGACGATCTTATCAACTTTGCTGATCGTCTGTGTCCCATAGGCAAGCGCTGCCACTGCCTGAGCGCCTCCGATCCTGTACACCTCTTTCACCTTCAGCAATTTGATCGCAGCGGCAACATATGGGTTGAGCGCTCCCCCGGGGGTCGGGACGCAAAGCGCGATCTCATTCACTCCGGCAACCTGGGCGGGAATTACGTTCATAAGTACTGTTGACGGGTAAGCCGCCTTACCTCCCGGCACATATACCCCAACCCTTTCAAGAGGCCTGATCATCTGTCCGACAGTGATGCCCTCATTAGAAAACTGCCATGACTTTTCTTTCTGCCGTTCATGAAATTTCCGTATCCTGTCTGCGGCAGCCTTTAGTGCAGTCAGATATTTCTTTTCAACCCTGCGTGAAACAGCATCCACCTCTTTCTGTCTTACCGCAAATGTTCTCAACTGTACTGAGTCAAACTGTGCAGTATATTTTCTGACCGCGCTGTCTCCGTTCTTTCTGACGTCGGCAATGATCCTGCGCACTGTCTTCTGGATATCATTTTCAACAGCAGAGGCAACAGCCCTCTTCCTGAGAAGTTCAAAAAAACCTTCAGCCTGTTTTGCCCGTATAACTCTCATTTGATTCTCCTTACATTCGCGCCGAGCATCTTTAATTTTTCCTCTATTCTTTCATATCCCCTGTCAAGATGATAGACCCTGTCGATAACTGTAGTCCCTTTTGCTGCAAGACCTGCCACAACAAGCGACGCGCTCGCCCTCAGGTCTGTTGCCATTACAGGCGCACCATTGAGAGACTTAACCCCTTTCACCGTTGCCGTTGAGCCTTCGGCCTGGATATCGGCCCCCATCCTCGACATTTCAGCAACATGCATGAACCTGTTTTCAAATATGTTCTCTGTGATGATGCTTGTACCGTCCGCTACAGCCATCATTGCCATGAACTGCGCCTGCATGTCTGTCGGAAATCCTGGATACGGCATGGTCTTTATATCCACTGATGATAATCTTTCAGGCCCCCTGACTGTAAGCCTGTCATTCTTCGGGGTGATCTTCACGCCGGCCTCTCTCATTTTACTGATCACTGCTTCAAGATGTTCCGGCCGGCATTTTTTGATCCTGATATCTCCCTGGGTAATCGCTGCGGCTGCAATAAAAGTTGCGGTCTCGATCCTGTCCGGGATAACTGTATAGTTCAGAGGTTTTAATCTATTTACCCCGTTGATCTTAATAACGCTCGTTCCTGCTCCGTGAATTTTTGCGCCCATCGATATCAATGCATTGGCAAGGTCTGTAACTTCAGGCTCACACGCTGCATTTTCAAGGACCGTTGCTCCTTCGGCAAGCGCAGCAGCCATCATCAGGTTTTCAGTCCCTGTCACCGTCGGTATGTCAAAATAGATCGTTGCGCCCCTCAGACGCTTTGCCTTTACTTCGATGTAGCCTTCAGACAGCGTGATCTTTGCCCCCATTCTCTCAAGCCCTATAATATGCAGGTTTATCGGGCGCGCGCCTATCGCACAGCCGCCCGGCAGAGAGACCCTTGCATGCCCCGTCCGCGCAACCAAAGGACCGAGCACAAGCACCGATGCGCGCATGGTCTTGACGAAGTCATACGGAGCGTCCATGGATGTTATCTTTTTCGTCTTCAGCAGTATGCGGTTATTTTCAAGGTGAAACCCGCAGCCGAGATGCGCGAGCAGTTTGCCCATGGTCATTACATCACGCAGATGCGGGACATTTTTTATTATATTCTCTCCGGAACTCAGTATAGCTGCGGTCATGATGGGGAGAACAGCGTTCTTGGCCCCGCTGATAGCAACCTCGCCGCGCAATTTCAGCCCGCCTGTAATCTCTATTTTGTCCATGGGTTCACTTTATCTTATATGTGACAGAATGCTGGAGAATATAATACAACTGTTACAAGGACAAATTCATCTGTTGTTTTTTTCTATTAACCCAAATACCACAGAGGCCACAGAGAAATATATTGCGAATAAAGGGAATGCGCACTTTACTTCTGGATTAAAGAGGCGATCATGAATCTGTCAGTGCTTGGCCTTCGGCCTTTTTCTTGAAGGGTAATTTGACTTCGGGCGGCGAGAACCGCCGTTCCCGGAACTGCCCGATGTGTGTCCTGTTCGTGAGGATTTTCCTTTCCCAAAGTCTTTTGGTTTTGCTCCGTGGTAGCGCTTTTCGGCAGCAGCGTCTCTAACCCTTGTACGCCCTCTGCGATAACCGGTGACTATCATTTCATCAGTCAAAGGCATAACCGGTATCGTCTGCTTTATGTATTCCTCAACATCAGAAAGGGAATGGACATATTCCTCGCAAGCAAGACTTATCGCTCTCCCACGGGCCCCGGCCCTGGCAGTTCTGCCAATACGGTGAACATAGTCCTCCGGGTCCTGGGGCAGGTCGTAGTTGATCACGTGTGTCACGCCGTCAATATGGAGCCCCCTGCTTGCTACATCTGTGGCCACAAGGATCGGCAATGTCCCCTCCTTGAACTGCATGAGTACCTTCATCCGTTTCCTCTGGTCAAGTTCTCCGGTGATAGCAGAGGCTGCCAAGCCATTGGCGTTCAGGAATAACTCAAGCCGTTCTACCGCAGCCCTGGTGTTGCAGAATATCAGATAGCGGCCCCCCGGTTCACGCCTGAGTATTCCGAGGAGAAGCCCAAGCTTTTCGGACCTGCCGACATGATATATTTCCTGCTCGATCTGTTCCACTGTGATATTCTCAGGAGTCAGCGAAAACTGCACCGGCATGTTCATGTGTTCATAGCACAACTCATGAACGCGGCGGGAAAGGGTAGCTGAAAAGAGCATGGACTGCCGTTTGTCAAAAGGAGCCAGTCTCCTGAGTATGAACCTGAGGTCGCTGATAAAACCCATGTCGAACAGGCGGTCGGCTTCGTCAATTACGAGGAACTGCGTCTTCCTCAGGCTGTAGACCTTCTGCTTGAGATAGTCAATGAGACGGCCGGGTGTGCCTATTAACACATCAACGCCCTTTGAGACCTCTTCGCGCTGTTTCAGATAGTCGATGCCGCCGAATACAGGGAGGATCCTGAAACCTGCTGAACCTCCGAGCAGTTTTGCCTCGGCTGCTATCTGGCTGACAAGTTCACGCGTCGGCGCGATAATGAGAGCCCGGGGCGACGGGCCGCGCCCTGGGTGGGGCGCTGTAAGCATGCGCGAAAATACCGCTATAAGGAAGGCTGCGGTCTTGCCGGTGCCTGTCTGGGCCTGGGCTGCGATGTCCTTGCCGCGCAGTGCTTCGGGTAGGGTCTGTGCCTGGACCGGGGTACACTCTGTAAACCCTGCGGCCCTGATCCCCTCAAGGACCTTTTCAGGTATATTCAGTTCTTCAAATCTCACGTCTACTAATATACCTTATATGCAACTTTTTCAGTACCAGTAAAAGATGAAGGGCCAGATTTGCCTGCTTTCAGAAGATAAGCTCAGACAGTATCCCCGTCCTTTTCACATGAAGTCCTTCTTCGTAATCCCTGAACTCAGCAATGGTCGTCAACCGCTCAACCAGTTCCCGGCTGAAGCTCTCAGCTTTTTGTTTCGCAAGCTCCAGGTCATGCGTCCTTTGCCTGACTATATCCTCAAGATACTGTTTGTAGTCCTCCCTGAACTTTATCAGGTTCCTGTGCTGAAGCGCTTTTTTCACAGCGTGTACCAGGTAATCGGGATGGGATGGCTTCATGATGAAATCTATGGCGCCTTTTCTGATCGCGTCCACTGCAAGGCCCAGTTCAGCATACCCTGTCATCAGGATTACCGGCAGGTGAGAATTAAGGGCATGTATTTTTTCGAGGAGCTCAATCCCTGACACCCCAGGCATCTTTATGTCAGTCAGCACAACATGAATGTTACTCCCCTTTATATGGTCCAGCGCCTCGTCTGCACTGCAGCAGGTAATTACCTCAAAATGCTGTTCGGCCAGGACCAGCCCGGCTGCATCGACAAAATCCCTGTCGTCATCGACGAGCAGTATTCTGTTACCAACCGGGGTGATCATGCTCCAGTGCCTCCCTTATTTTTGCCAGAAAACTATGCGGCAAGACCGGTTTAGAAATATATGCCACATTGCTGTCGAAAATGTGGTTCTTCCGAATGAGTTCCGCCATGTCCCCTCCTGCAATTATCCCCCGTACGGCGGGTTTTATCTTTCTTATTTCTTCAAAAACCTCCCTGCCTTTTTTATCCGGGACGAGCGCATCTATGACGAGAAGCCGCACCTCATCTTTTGCAAGCGAAAATTTTTCGATCGCGTCTTTTCCGTCCTCTGCCTCTATGACGTTATACCCGAATTCTTCAAGTATCCTTTTCAAGGAACTCCCTGTGTCTTTTTTATGCTCTGCCAGAAGGATTGTCTCTGACTTCCCCCTGATGTCCGGAATATTCACAACCCTATGTTTTGAGGATGATGCCTGGATAGCAGGGAAATAAAGCCTGAACGTTGTTCCTTTGCCAGGTTCGCTTTCCACCGTAATATAGCCATTATGCTGCTTTACAATGCCATAAGCCATTGACAGTCCGAGTCCTGTGCCCCTGTCAGGTTCTTTTGTAGTGAAGAATGGTTCAAATATCCTGCGTCTTGTTTCCTCATCCATGCCCATCCCCGAATCCCGGACAGAGAGCCGGGCATAAGTTCCTGGCTCCCCGAAACCGTGTGTTTGCCTGAAGTTGTCGTCTATCTCAACAATGTCTGTCTCAACCGTAAAACGCCCTCCTTCAGGCATGGCGTCGCGCGCGTTTGTGGCAAGATTTATAATTACCTGCTCAATACTGGTCATGTCAGCAATTATCTCAGGGTCTGCCTTTGAAAGCTTCATGCTGAACGCCACATTTTCACCGATGAACCGCGAAAGCAGTTTTCCCACACTTCTGATGATATTGTTCAGCCTTACCGGGGAAAATTCAAAGTCCTGCTTTCTGCCAAAGGCAAGCAGTCCTTTGGTAATATGTGACGCCCTTTCTGTAAGATAAAGTATCCTGTCCAGAGTATCTTTCGAAGCGTCGTCTTCTTTCAGTTTATTTCTCAAAATGAAGGAATAACTTGTTATCGCTGAAAGGATATTGTTGAAATCGTGCGCTATGCCGCTGGCAAGCTGCCCTACTGCCTGCATCTTCTGCGCCTGTAAAAGCTGCCGCTCAAGCTGTCTGAGCCTTTCACGGTCACGAAGGACCATAATGCCATAGGACAGGTCGTGTACAACACCCATTAACACATCCACTTCCTCATGGTCAAAAGCATCAGGTTCTGCCGCACAAATGTTCAGCACTCCTGATACATCTTCATTGTGAAAATGGAGCGCTATCAAAGACGCACACCCCTTTTGAACTGCTGCAGTATATCGGCCGGAAACTTCCTGTGTAGTCAGAATATCTCTTATTATAGTGGGATTCCCCGTGCGAATTGCCTTACCATCAGGTCTGCATCCGATATTAGTATTGCCCCAGATCATGTCGAGATCCGCAAGATGACTTTCCTCAGATCCGTATTGTGACACAATGCGAACCCCGCATCTGCTGTTTTTTACATCAAACCCTACCCAGGCTATAAGATACCCGCCTGTTTCTACGATTATCCTGCACACGTCCTGCATGAACCCCTGTTCATGCGCAGCACGGATAAGTGCCTTGTTGCATTCATTGAGTATCCTTAGGGTACGGTTTGTTTTGAGCAGGTTTTTTTCTGATTCAGTCATTTTTTTCTATACTGTGACCATTTCCTCAACAGGTTCATCTTCTGCGGTCAGATAATCATATAAAGACGGTTTTCTGTTTTTGAGCACAGGCAGCAGATCATGAAGGGGCAGCACCCCCGGTATTGTTTTGGAACCCATGTAAAACTTCGGTTCACCGATCTCGGACAGGTGAAAACCGATCATCCGTAAAAGTCTGAAGAACCGATAATCAGCAGACACCAGCATATGTGTCACCCCCATCCTGATGCTTGCCATGATCATTGCCTTGCAGAGTTTCAAGGTTATTTCATGATGTTTCAGAAACAGATGGTCCGGCACTATGAACCGTGATACTTCCACACAATAGTCCATCCTTCCATAACGCTCTTCCAGTATTTTTTTGTCTATGAGATCAAAGTGAGTATCTATCGGGAAAGCAAGATCTCCCGGGATGATAAGGCGCGATGTCCCTGCACACCCGCCCAGAAGATCAAAGGCCATGAATATGATGCTCTGTCTCGTGTCATACTCATCCTGTTCTTCTCCTGAAGGGTACTCCTCTGAAGGAAGCCAGTCGAGGTTTTGGCACATCACCTCAAACCGCAACCGGTATGCAGACCTTTTCTCCTCTGCTTCCCTTGCCAGCACTATCTTCACAGACATAGCGTACCTTCCTTTCAAAATCCAGACGATGCGGAAATGTTTCAAAAGAGTAAAGTCTTACCTGCACAGGCAACCCTGTACAGGCCTCCTGGTACTGCCTTTCCCTGCTCATCAGGGGACCAATGCCCTCTCTGAGCTGTATTTTCAGATATAAGATGTCCCCTTCCCTGCACAGCCTGAAATTGCCGGTCGTTGTCGAAGCAATTTCATGGTCGCTAAAGATGATCTCTTTTATTTTTTCGGGATAGATCCCGGAAATTCCCTTTCCCCTGCCGAAATGTGCAAGGACCGGGGAACCGTACGGACTGAAGAAAGGGGGATATCCCTTTAAAGCAAGTGCCCGGTTGATCGCCTCCCGCGATATGATCCTGCCCTTATCTCCTCCCCGGTACCGGATAAGCGGGAGAGCCCTGTTCGGGTCATTGGTCGTCAGGATCATGGAATCAAGATCTTCATAGGGATCGCTGAGCGATTCCACATATATCTCGTTCTCATCATACTCAAAAAGCATGGGGCAGAAATCCGCTCCGCCGAAAAGCTCATGCCTGAGCCGGAAGTCCTCAGCCAGTATCTTTCTGAGCGTGATGGCCTCATCGGTCTCGAAGAAATAGCAGAGCCCCAGCTCCGCCATACCCATAAATGAATACACGCGCTGGGGCCCCACCATGTCCTCAAGGTAATTCCCATATCCCAAAGGAGTCCACTCTCCGCCGATCACGATATATAAAGGGATATGCCTCCACGAGATCGCTTCTTTTATGCCGAGTTCGATAAGGTTCTTTATGAAAAGGGGTTCGCCGACAAGTATCAATTGGTCAAAACAGCTCCCCAATGACTTTATGACCGATATCGCGGTATCGGCGCGTACACCAATAGATGCAACGCTCGCTGTTGATGACTGCAGTGATATTGCTCCCGGCAGCATATTGATAAGGAGTGTCTTCCGGTCTGCCGTGTGAAACCGATCCCTGAGGATCGCATCGATCGTAAAGGATGCCTTTTTCAGGTCAGTGTCCCCGAAGAGCCCAAAAGAGAAATCATCTCCTGCAGACCCTGAACTCGGGATGATATTCCGCACCCTGAACAACGGTATCATGTGTATTGCTGAAGAGATGAACTGCTTGTCTATGACCGGCAGTTCGTTAAGGTCTTTGACCGTCTTCGGATTGACCCCGCTATTTTCAACAAATTTCCTGTATGCCGGCCAATTCCTGATTATTTTTTTTATGTCCGCTGTTTTCATGGAGTTCTCCTTAACCTCTCAATCCTTATAACTGGCTGAAAAATCCCATCAACGGAGAGCGCGCGGGTGGGGGGATTTGGGAATATCCCCTGCTCCTCCCGTCGATGGGGAATTTTTGAGGAATTTTTATTCATTAAATAAAGTTTAGCGAAGCGGGGGAAGGTTTTTTAACCTCCGCGGGAAGGAGGATGCTAAAATACTTGAGGGAATATATCCTCCATTTGGAGGATATCAGCCTACCGGGTAGTGAAAAAGTCCATTCTCATTGTCATTACGAGGAACGTTTAGTGACGAAGTAATCTCAAACTTATTGATTAATAAAGAAGCGAGATTGCTTCGCCTTGCTCGCAATGACATTCATAATACTTTTTCACTGCCTCAGGGCTTTTATAACTACGGAGATCAGTGAAGTGCGATTGTTTACGTTGAATTTGTTATATAGGTTCTCCAGATGATGCTTGACAGTGGTGGTTTTTATGCCGAGCCTGTCTGCAATATCCTTGCTCTCTGAAACACCTTCTTCCACAAGAAGCCTGAGCAGGCTCTCTTCTCTCTTTGTGATATCAAAGCGTTTGATCTTTTCCCAGGTGAACGGTACTTCCTTTCTCTTTTCTATCGCTCTCTTCACTGCATCAAGGATATCTTCTGTTTTGAACGGCTTGGTGAAATAATCGAATACCCCGGTCTTGACTGCATTGATCGCACTGTCTGTAGTCGGGTAAGCAGTGATGATTATGACCGCTACATCGGGATGGTGGTCGAAGATAAATTTTATAAGCTCCCCGCCGCCCATCACCGGCATGACAAGGTCGGTAATAACCACATCGAACTGCCTTTTCCTGAGCTGCTCTATCGCATCAGTGCTCGTACGCGCGGATATGGCTGTGTATCCTGAGCTGTTCATGATAAACGTCAGGTTTCTCCTGAGCACATCCTCGTCTTCAGCTATCAGTATGTTCGGCATGGTCTTTTACAGGAAACGATACCACGACTGTCGTTCCCTTATCCACCTCGCTTTCAATACTGATAGTGCCGCTGTACTTCCTGACGATCTGCCTGCATACCGACAAACCAAAACCGGAACCCTCGGCCTTTGATGTATAAAGGGGAGAAAATACCTTTTCACGCATGGGCTCAGGTATCCCGCAGCCCGTGTCCTTTACGGCCAGCCTGACGGTACCGTTATCCTGGCTTGTATTGATCTCTATCAGTTTCCTGGAGCTCGACGCCATCGCCTCCTCGGCGTTTTTGATAAGGTTCAGGAGTACCTGTTTTATATGTCCAGGGTTACAGGGTATCGATTGAAGGTCAGGGGTTAGGCTTGAGACTATGGAGATCGCCTTTCCATCCAGCCTCCGTCTTGTCATATTGATCACTTTTTTCGTCTCGGTATTGAGGTCCACTGACTGCAGTATTGCATCATCAGAACGGTATACTTCAAGGATGCCTTTTACGATACCTGACATCCTCTCGATCTCTTCGTACATGTCCTTGAAAATATCCTGTTTATATTTTGCGTCAGTCTTCAGACTGTTAACAATGAACAGCGCTGTCTCTATATTTGCAAGTGAGTTATTTATCTCATGCGCTATCTCAGCGGCAACCATGCCCTTTGCTGCAAACCTTTCCGCCTCGATAAGGCGAACCCCTATCTCCCTCTCTTTCGTAATGTCCCTAGCTATGATCATCAGGCCCACAGCATCTCTTCCTTCCTGCACCGGGTTTGAATTTACAGAGAGGATCAGCAAGCCGGAGTCTTTTGTCCGGACAACCATTTCAAACGGATCTGATGAAGGTCTGAAAGCCCGTCTGAACCTCAGGAATGCCTCCCTTCTGTATTCTTCGTCAACAAAACCGAGGAAATGCTGCCCCACCATCTCATCTGTGGTATAACCGGAGAGTTCAAGCCCTTTTCTGTTCAATGATGTAATTATGCCTGCTGAGTCGACAAAGCATATGATGTCACTGGCGTTTTCCATCAGGTTGCGATAGTTGGCCTCCGATTTCCAGAGACGTTCATAAGCGCCCTGAAGCTTCCTGTGATTATCCTCAAGGTGCTGCAGGGCGTCGTTTAATGCCTGCTTTTTCCCTGCGCTTTTCCTGACAAGCTTGATTATCTTGTTCTCCCATTTCAGCCTGTAAATGCAGCTTGGAGCTCCGAAGGTGATGCCATTGATACGGAAGGCCCCGGGCTTCTCTGCGGTCCCGGCTATTCTGCCATTCCTGTCCGGCCGGTCTGATTCAAGTACCCTCATGTCCTCTTCAATGCGATAGTACCTGCCGTTATATCTGCCGATCTCGTTCAGGGGGACAACACACTGGACTTCTGAAACCTCTGCCGGTTCCAGGCCGAACAATTCAGTGAATACGCTGTACATCCCCTGGTTGTACAGGCATGCCCCTCTCGTCTGTCTTCCCTTTATCTTGAGCTCAATGGTCGCGCTTTCCCGCGTTGTCTCTATCACATTGATCGTTACCACATCCCTGGTGAAATACTGCGCTATACGCGGTGTATACCGGATAAGCCGTTCCGGCGTCATGAAGAGGTTAAAGAGTATGTTCACTATGCCGACCGATTTGTAAGTGAGGATGCTCCTGCCGATCTTGAACATGATCATTTCATCCTTGTAGAGGTCTGCCAGCCTTTCTTCCAGAAGCCGTTCCACGTCCCACGAAATCCAGTGGTCAGGGTTGCTCAGATAATCATGATCATGGGGAATGCCTTCGAGAAGAGAGGGGAGGAACTCTGGCCGTGTATTTTTTACATAATCAAGGAATGTTTTAACGACCCTGCAGCTTATCTCATTCATGATGTGATACCTGAATAATCAGTCCAGATCATTCATAAACCTGATTTGGAGCAAGCCATGGTTCGAGGAACATCTTGAACGCAATGGATTATTTAAAATAATTTATCAGTACACGTGCAAACAGAATGCTTTAGAATTATATTTACTAAGGTATTGCACAATATGTTCTCTCACCATACTTGCTCCAGGCAATGAATAATCTGGATTATAGCAAATAATGTTATCACAAGCAGATACTGAAATGCGAAAATTAGTGATTTGATTCAGAACAACTATACGCTATACTTTAATCAATGATTTTGAATAACAGACATGAGAAGTCTGCATCAATGCCTGACAGTGAAGAAGTCGTCTTCAGGACAAGAGGACTTACAAAGGTCTACCAGATGGGGGATGTCAGTGTTCACGCCTTGCGCGGGATCGATATGGAACTATACGCTGGGGAACTGGTCGTGCTCCTCGGCCCTTCAGGGATGCAGGGGAGGGTGAAAACAGTATCTTAATCACCCCCACCCTTACCCTCCCCCGTCAAGGGGGATGGCAGCAAGAAAATCCCACAGCAAAGACCGTGGGGTATTGAAAACTTAAAAAAAATGAGAACACTCGACCGGAAACTCATTCGCGACATCTGGAAGATGAAGAGCCAGGTCCTTGCCATAGCCTTTGTCTCTGTTCACGATAAAAAACGGAAAAGCCCGTGAGCGCAATGTCACCATAGGCCATCAGAATGGGCTTGCTGCGGAGATAATCTCAGGTCTCAGTGAAGGGGAAGAGGTCATCCTCTATCCTGACAAATCAATTAGAGATGGGACAAAGGTGAAGAAGAGATAGGGGCAGCCTCCTCTGACTTTTTAAGAAATTCGCAACTTATTAAATTATGGGGCTCTGCCCCAAGCCCCGGATACTTTTCTTACTTGTCTAAGAAAAGTATCGAAAAGAAGGACACCCCGTGATTGTTTCTGATCGGCCTGTTTTGTCATACTCGCTAAATTGAAGGAACTCGTCCCGGGAAGCGGGACTCGAACAGTCTTCAATTTTTAACGCTCGTTATTCCTCACAGTCCGGAAACAATCAATGGGGGATTAACAGATCAGGAGGTCAGACACCACGCCGTTCTCTTTTCTCGCTGTTGGGTTTGCTGAAAAAAGTCTTGCTTTAACAGGCATAGGGTATTATCATTAATAAATTTTTGCGGGGACGGGATTGGGGAGAACTTCAGCCGTCATCTTTGGTGATAAATGGGTGATAAATGGGGACACATCCCATATTTTGCTGCTGATCATCTACGGCTTCCGCCAAAGCCGGTCAACGTCGCCACATCAAATGTGAAACGAGGCAGAGTGGCAGGGTCAGACTTGCTTATTGATTTTTGAATTATTCGAACATGTTATCAATGCAAATTTTTCTCCCCACTAATCGTCTCCATCTCATGCCGCAACTCCCTTGCCAGTTCTTCTTCCGTCGGCAGATATAGCTTGTACCGTGAGGCGAACATCTGTTTGTTTTTATTAAGCACGCTGTACTTGACGATGGTCTCATTCTTTTCAGAGCAGTTGTTTATTTCTCTATCCCCCCATTGATTGTTTTCGCCCCACTTTCCCATTAGAGATTTTGGGTTATGAGCGAAAACGAAAAGGATTAAGAGTGATTTGTATTTGAGCGACGCGAGTTTAAATCACTCCCTTTTTGTTGAGTGAAGAACCGTATGAAAATCTCTGCGGGGCCAATTTCTTTGATTACTTTCTTTTTTGGTAAAAGAAAGTAATTCCGCCGGAAGGGCAAACCGGGTTTGGGGCAGAGCCCCATTATTAAAAAAGGCACGACTTGCTTTTATCCTAAAAGCGGCAGTTATATCCACAGATTTCACAGATAACTACAGATACAACAACGAATAAGATATGTAAAATAGAGTCACCTGAAAGGTAAAAGACAAAAGTTCATTAACCTGAAAATAAATCTGTGTTAATCTGCGTAATCTGCGGACAAATGCTTTTTTTAAGTTTAACGATTATGCCTGAGATATTCCTTATAGCTGGATTTATTGACCTTTTCATTTTTACCTTGATAAACTGGACATCTATAAGGAAAGGTTTCTAAAATGGCTAAAAGGACTATAAAGGGCAAAGATATAGAAGACTATCTTCAGGCAGAAGGCGTTAATGAACTCAAAGTATCTGATAAGAAAAAGCAGTGGTATAAAAAAGCTTCTGAAACTACTCCTTGCTTTAAGGAACGAAAGGAAAAAGTAAAAAGGTAGCCGGTCGGTCAGTTTCATTATTTCCGTGCAGATGCTATTCTCTCTATTCCCGCATAATCTTTGATGATCTCAATCCTCGAATAACCTGCCTCAGAAAACAAATCTCTCACCCCGTCTGCGCAGCCGATCCCAAGTTCCATCACAAGCACGCCGTCTTTTTTCAGAAAGTTCCGCGCAGGCGGAATTATCGCCCTGTAGAGATCAAGACCATCCGGACCTCCGTCAAGCGCATGCAAGGGCTCCCACTCCTTGATCTCAGGCTGAAGGGTTTTTATGTCAGCGCTTTTTATGTAAGGCGGATTGGAGATGATGAGGTCGAAGGTTATGTGTTGAGCGTCGAGCGTTGAGCGTTTGTGGAAAGGCTCAAAAAGATTTCCAGTCAAAAAAGTGGCATTGCGAATGTTATTCAGATCAGCGTTTTTCCTCGCGTACTGTGTTGCTGATTCCGATATATCAACACCGAACACTTCGGCATCAGGAAATTCTTTTGCGAGCGCAAGCGCAAGGCACCCGCTGCCAGTACAGAGGTCGAGAATTCTCAGCCTGCCTTCTGACCGCTGACCCTTGACCCTTTCAATAGCATATTCCGCCATCAATTCTGTCTCTGGACGAGGGATGAGGACCCCTATGCCGACCATTAATTTCAGCCCCAGGAAATCAACGGTTTCAAGGATATATTGCATGGGTTCACGTTTGATCCTTCTGTTGATCATGTCATCAATTGCAGACATCTGGCCGTTATTTATTTCAGGATTGTCTCTAAAGAGAGTGATATGGTCGATGCCGAGATATACAGTGATGAACATCTCTGCCTCCCTCTCAGCGTATTCGATACCGGCTGACCTCAGCAGATTTGTTATTTCACGTGCCTTGTCGAGGGATTTCATTCCTAACACACATCATTCATAAATTTGGACAAACATGGTGAAACAACATATTGAGCGATACCTTAGCATCTGGGGCACAAAACATTTTGGTGAATCTGCATTATCATGAGTGTTTGAAATTTATCGCGTTCAAGATGTTTTTGAACCATGGCTTGTCCAGATAAAATAATAATCCGGATTAAATCTCTTTCAGCTTTTCAGCCTGATAATGAGTGCTCAGGGCATCGATGATCTCCTCAAGCTTGCCCTCGAGTACCGCAGAGAGATTATAAATGGTAAGCCCGATCCTGTGGTCTGTAAGCCTGTTCTGCGGAAAATTGTAGGTCCTTATCCTCTCGCTCCTGTCTCCTGAGCCGACCTGTGACTTTCTTTCCTTGGCAATTGCCTGTTCCTGTTTTTCTATTTCAAGCTCATACAACCGTGACCGCATGACCTTCATGGCCTTTTCCCTGTTCTTGATCTGGGAGCGGCTGTCCTGGCACGATACGATCATACCGGTCGGGATATGCACGATCCTTACGGCTGAGTATGTCGTGTTCACTCCCTGGCCTCCGGGACCTGAGGCACAGAATGTGTCAACTCTCAGATCTTTTTCCTCTACCTTTATATCGACTTCCTCGGCCTCAGGAAGCACTGCAACAGTCGCGGCCGAAGTATGTATCCTTCCAGAGCCCTCTGTTAAAGGCACTCTCTGAACGCGATGAGTCCCGCTCTCATACTTCAGACGGCTGTATGCGCCCTTGCCCTGTATCGATGCAATTACTTCCTTCAGCCCGCCGACGCCGGTAGAGTTCATGTCCATAATTTCAACTTTCCACCCTTTGTTTTCCGCGTACTTTGTGTACATCCTGAAGAGGTCTGCAGCAAAAAGCGCGGCCTCTTCTCCTCCTGTGCCGCCACGTATCTCAAGGATTATGTTTTTGGAATCACGAGGGTCTTTTGGCACAAGCATCAGTTTCAGCTCATCTTCAATGTTCGGCTTTTTCTCCTTAAGCTCTGAAAGCTCGGCTGTCGCGAGTTCCTTCATGCCGTCGTCCCCGCCATCATTCAGAATTTCCTCAGCCTCTGCAATACCTGAAAGCACTTTTTTGTATTCCCTGATCTTGTCCACGATATCTTCAAGTTCAGACCGCTCCTTGGAAAGTTTCTGCATTTTCTGATAATCAGAAAAAACAGCAGGGTCTGACAGAAGCTCCGTGAGTCCGTTATATTTCTTTTCTATCTCTTCAAGTTTATCAAGCAACAACATTTCCGCTACTCTCCTTTAGTTCCTTTTTGTCTGATTCCTCCTGCAGAACCCCTTTCAGTGCCGTGATGGCCACCTCTATCTGGTCATGTGATGGAAGCCCAGTTGTCAGCTTCTGAAGCCAGAGCCCTGGGACCGCTGCCATCCGGATAAAAAGGTTGTCCATCTTTTTTGAAGACAATTTGATGAACTCGTAAGACAGCCCCGCAATTAGAGGGATAAGGACGACTCTCGCCAAAAATTTCCAGACAAAAGGCCAGGCCTTAGGTATGATGGAAAAGATCAGTATGCTCATCAGCATCACGATGAGCAGAAAACTCGTACCGCACCGCGGATGCAGCGTGCTGTAGTTGTCAACATTCTCAGGGGTCAGCTCAACTCCAGCTTCATACGCATTCACAGCTTTGTGCTCTGCTCCATGATACTGAAACACCCTTTTTATATCCTTGCTCATATTGATCGCAAGGATATAAAAAAGGAAGACCATAACTCTTAGAATGCCGTCGATGAAATTGAACAGGAGTGAACTGTCATTGACAGAGCTGAAGACCATTCCCATAAGTTTTGTCACATAAAGCGGCAGGAGCAGGAACAGGCATATCCCAATGACAAAGGCAACGATAACGGTCATTGCAAGGGAAAATGAAGAAGGTTTCTCCTCTTCATGCCCCGAAGCCTCAGCAGAAAACAGGAGCGCCTTGATACCGAGTGAAAGCGACTGCGCCAGCGCAACTACTCCTCTGACGACAGGCTTTTTCAAAGATTTGGGGAGCGCTTTGACGCCCTCTTTCCTGATGACGATCTCCTTTTCAGGGTTCCGCACTGCAACAGTCCAGATGTCGCCTGCCCTCATCATGACGCCTTCAATAACAGCCTGTCCGCCAATGTCTTTCATTCTATCCTTCTTATCCATAGATTACACAGAGTTACACAGAAATATTACATATTCTTTTTTCAGTCTTTAATCTGTGCAATCTGCTAAATCTGTGGATTAAATCTTTATTCAATAAAAAAGGAAACCCGCTTTTCATGTGTCTTGGCACAAAGCGGGTTTCCCTCTTGGTAACGCTACTTTTTTGCGTATTTTTTTCTGAACTTCTCAACCCTTCCCTCGGCATCAACTAATTTCTGTTTGCCTGTAAAAAAGGGATGGCAGCTTGAACAAATATCAACATGAATGGAAGCCTGTGTGGAACGGGTAGTAAATGACGAACCGCAGGCACATACTGCCTTTATCTCTTTAAGTTCCGGATGAATTTTCTCTTTCATGGTCAACCTCCGACCTTAACTATAGCAGAGTAAGGAAAAAATTTTCAACGGGGGACATCAGCTAGGGTGTGCGACAAATTTATTGGTAAAGGGAATTAAGCGCATATCCGATTCTCCCAGAAATCTTCCCAACGATTGCTGAACAGGCAACAACGTAATGCG
>QZKC01000003.1 GCA_003599425.1 Nitrospiraceae bacterium
TCCCTGACCGCCTCATCGTCAAGGCCCGCAGGGATCATGATCTTGCCCCTGACCTTGCCGTTAATCTGTATGACCAGTTCCACCTCGTCTTCCCTGGCGGTCTCCTCATCCCATACCGGCCATTGCTGCTTCAGCAAATTCTCCTTTTGTCCAATCTCCTGCCACAGCTCTTCCGCAATATGAGGAGCAAACGGTGATAAAAGGATAATGAACTGCCTTAAACTGAAACTCAGGACACGGGTATCTTCGCTGTCCCGTGGAATAAACGCCGTGAGTTCATTTAAAAGTTCCATCAAAGCCGCTATCGCTGTATTGAAATGGTAATCGCGTTCTATGCTGCCAGTGACCTTTTTAATGGTCTGATGTGTTTTACGCAAAAGAACAGAAGTCCCAGAGTGCAAAAGTTCAGAAGTTATACCCCTCCCATTCTCCCTTTGGTAAAGGGAAGAGCAAGGTGGGGTCTCTTCTGCACTATTGTTCTTTTGCTCTTTTGCACTTCTGCTCTTTTGCACTTCTGCTCTGTATTTGTGCATAACTCCCCATATCCTGTTCAAGAAACGGTATGCCCCTTCAACGCCCTGGTCAGACCACTCCAGATCCCTTTCGGGAGGAGCCGCAAACATGCAGAATACTCTTACTGTGTCAGTGCCGTATTTACCGATAAGAAAATCAGGGTCCACCACATTGCCTTTTGACTTGGACATCTTGGCTCCGTCCTTGATCACCATCCCCTGAGTAAGCAGGCTGATAAAAGGCTCATCGGCCTTTACAAGGCCGATATCCCGGATGACCTTGGTAAAAAACCGTGAGTAGAGGAGATGCAGCACCGCATGTTCAATCCCGCCTATATACTGATCCACAGGCATCCAGTAACCAAGTGTTGAGCGTTGAGCGTCGAGCGCTGACGTAAAACTAATTTTGTCATCGCCGCCAAGACAGTACGCTATGAAATACCACGACGAGTCCACAAAGGTATCCATAGTATCTGTCTCTCTCTTTGCATCTTTTCCGCACCGGGGACATTTTACCTGCAGAAAATCCCTTGACTCTGTCAATGGTGATGCTCCCTTGCCGGAAAATACAACATCATGCGGAAGTATAACGGGGAGCTGATCTTCAGGAACGGGAACGACGCCACAGGAATCGCAATAGATTATTGGTATCGGGGTCCCCCAGTATCTTTGACGCGAGATGCCCCAGTCCCTCAGCTTATAATTGATGGCCTTCTTGCCAATCCCTTTACGTTCCAGAAAATCAGTAATCTTTTCTCTGGCTTCTTTGCTCGTAAGGCCTGAGAATTGCGATGAGTTAACAAGTATGCCGTCATCTTCAAAGGCTTGCAGGATATTGGAGTTTGGCGTTTCACCCCCTCCCTTGCCCTCCCCCCTCGAGGGGGAGGGTTGGGTGGGTGGGCTTTGCTCTTTGCTCTTTGCTTTCTGCTCAGGCGCTACCACCACCTTTACCGGCAACCCATATTTCTGCGCAAATTCAAAATCCCTCTGGTCGTGCGCGGGAACTGCCATGACCGCGCCGGTGCCATATTCCATGAGGACAAAATTTGCAACCCAGATCGGGATATGGTCCCCGGTAAGGGGATTTTCTGCATAATAACCGGTAAAGATGCCTTCTTTTTCCAAAGGGTCGTCAGAGAGTGATCCTATCTCTTTTTGGGTCTTTTCATCTTTCACGAGTTCAGCTACAAGAGGATGTTTCTTTGCGATGCTCATAAAAGTCGCTCCGTAAAGGGTATCCTGCCTGGTAGTGAAAATACGTATCGTCCCGTCAGTGCCGACAACCTTGAAGTCGGCCTCAGCGCCTTCGCTCCGCCCTATCCAGTTGCGCTGCATGGTAACGACTTTTTCAGGCCAGCCTGAAAGCGTATCAGCGCCCCTCAGGAGCTCTTCAGCGTAATCAGTGATCTTGAAGAACCACTGCTCAAGTTCTTTCTGTGTCACGATGGTGTCGCAACGCCAGCATTTTTCATTGATGACCTGTTCGTTCGCAAGGACGGTCTCGCACGATGGGCACCAGTTGACCGAAGAGGCCTTTTTGTATGCAAGCCCGCGCTCAAGCATCTTGAGGAAAAACCACTGGTTCCACTTATAATATTCCGGCCTGCACGTAGTGACCTCCCGGTTCCAGTCATAGCTCAATCCCAGTTTCTTCAACTGGCTTTTCATGTAGTCGATATTGTCGAACGTCCACTGCGCAGGATGCACCCTGTGTTTTATAGCGGCGTTTTCCGCAGGAAGCCCGAACGCATCCCAGCCCATTGGGTGAAGCACATTGAAACCGCGCATCCTCTTGTAGCGGGTGATGACATCGCCGATCACGTAATTTCTCACGTGACCCATGTGGATCCTGCCGGATGGGTACGGGAACATCTCAAGACAGTAGAACTTAGGCAGGCTGCCGTTCTCTGCTACAACGAACAGTCCCTTTTTCTCCCAGGACTCCTGCCACTTTTTTTCTATGTCCGCGGCATTATATTTCTCCTCCAACTACCGCCTCCTGTGTTCATATAAGTTTAAGTCATGTATTTTACCACAATCGTTTTTATAAAATTGTTGCACTTCATCCCTTCAATACTTCATCTTGTAACCATTGGATTTTAAAATTGACTTAGTGCTATACTACCACTTAATTTTTTCCTTGAGGAGATATCGTTGTTCGAAGAAAAAGCCTTTGCTATGGAACAGTTACGATTTAAAGTTCTCGCAGCGATATTCCTTTCCATAGTTTTACTTTCAGTCAGCATTGCTTCCGTTACCGCAGAGTCCGGCCCCCTTGTTACCGCGATAGAACTGGAAGGCAACAGGCGGATCAGCAACGAATCGATCTACGCAAAAGTAAGGAGCAGGATCGGAGATCCTTTTTCCAAGAATACTGTTCAGGACGATATCAGGCAGTTGTACGGCCTGGGGTATTTCGATGATATCAGGGTCGATATCGACTCATTTGAGGGAGGGGTCAAGCTGATCTTTGTCCTCACGGAAAAACCATCAATAACCAGCGTTGACTTTCAGGGGAATAAGGAATTCGAGGCCAAAGACCTCAGGGAAAAGATAACCTTGACTGCGGGTGCTATCGCAAATATCGCCCTGATAAACGATAATGCCGGAAAACTCGTATCCTTTTACCAGTCAGAGGGATACTGGCTTGTAAATGTACTGCCTGTCATCAGGGAGATATCTAAAGATGCTATTGCGCTTACATACCAGATAAATGAAGGTCCAAAGGTCGTGATCAAGGACATCAGGACAGAGGGCAATAAGGCCATTTCCACAAAAGAAATAAAAAAAGCCATAAAGACAAAGGAGCGGGGAATCCTCTCCTTCATAACAGGCACCGGGATCTATCAGAGGGAACAGATCAGGGATGACATGGAAAGGATCAGGGAACTCTACCAGAACAGGGGATTTCTCAATGTTGCCGTATCTGAGCCGGAAATAAGTCTCGACCGGGACAGGAAAAAACTCTCGATAAAACTCTCCATATCCGAAGGCGAACAGTACAGGATCGGCGAGCTCAGGTTTACCGGCAACAAGGTCTTTCCCGAAAGTGAGCTTTCAGGGAACCTGAAGATCGCGTCAGGACAGATCTTCAACAGGGGCGCCCTGCGCTCTGACATCGACCAGATGCTGGACATTTATATGGAAAGAGGGTATGCGCAGGCCGATATCGATCCACTGATCGATGTAGATCCGAAGAACAGACTGGCCAATATAACCTTTTCAGTAGCAGAGGGAGAGATCTTCAAGATAGGAAGGATCAGCATCTCCGGCAACACAAAGACCCGCGACAAGGTGATCCGGAGGGAGATGAGGCTTGATGAAGGAGATATATTCAACAAAAAACTCCTGAAAAGGAGTTATCAGAGGATTAACAATCTCAATTACTTTGAAACGGTCGACATCGCACCTTACCCGCGCGCAGAAGAAAACCGCATTGACCTGAACGTGAGAGTAAAAGAAAAGTTGACAGGCATGCTGAGCCTCGGGGGCGGTTACAGCTCAGTAGATAAATTCATGGTCATGGGAGAGATCACGCAGGGCAATCTGTTCGGAAAAGGTCTCTATCTGAAATTAAAGGCCGATCTCAGCGCCAAAAGAAAGAATTACAACATCTCCCTGAGAGACCCCTGGTTCATGGATAAACCGATCACTGCATCAACCAGCCTCTTCAACGAATCTTTCGAATATCCTGATTACAGCAAGAAATCCACCGGAGGCTCTGTCGGCTTCGGGAAAGAATTCTCAGAATACGTGGGAGGCAACATTACATACAACCTCGAAAGCGTTGAGATAACAGATGTAAAGTCAGATGCATCATCCCTTATTAAAGATCAGGAAGGAAAGAAACTCACCAGCAGCATAAGCCCTTCTGCCTGGAAAGATACCCGTGACAACTATCTGGACCCAACAAGCGGTTCCAGATATGCGCTGTATACAACGTTTGCAGGCCTGGGCGGCGACAACTATTTTGTAAAGGGACTCGCTGATTCAATATGGTACTATCCTCTCAGATGGAGCACAACATTCAGCCTCCGGGGGCGTCTCGGGTACGCTACAGGGTTTGCAGGGAAAGAACTTCCGCTCTATGAAAGATTTTATGCCGGCGGAATAAATACCGTCAGGGGTCTCGGATTCGGAGAAGCAGGTCCGACGAACGCTGAGGGAGAAAAGATCGGCGGCAATCTTGAAATGATACTGAATGTCGAATATATCTTCCCTCTCGTTGAGGATATCAAACTGAAAGGGGTCACGTTCTTTGATTACGGCAGCACCTTTGATAAGGATGACAAGTTCTCCTTAAGTGACTTGCGCAAAACTGCCGGGTTCGGCTTCAGATGGCTCTCTCCATTCGGCCCGCTCAGGCTGGAATGGGGTTTCAATCTCGACCCGAAAGAAGATGAAAGCGCAAATAAGCTGGAATTCTCCATAGGGGGGATGTTTTAGTTGTTAGTTGTTAGTTGTTAGTTTTGGACCTGACAACTAAGATCTGACAACTAACAACTTTATATTTTCAAGGAGGCAAAATGAAAAAAATAATTTTACTCTGCACAGTTGTTCTGCTCTGCACAGTCAGCGTTCACGCAGCAGAGGTGAAGCTCGGCTATGTCGACCTGAACAAGGCCTTGAACGAATCAGAGGAAGGGAAAAAAGCCGTGAAGACCCTCGAAGAACTGTTCAAGTCCAAACAGGCCGTCATCGAAGATAAGCGCAAGGAGCTTGGGAAACTGAATGAAGAACTTCAAAAACAGTCCTCCATCCTCACCCAGGACGCCATAAAGGAAAAGCAGGAGGAGCGCGACCGTCTCGGAAGAGATTTCCAGAGGATCGTAAAAGATTCTGAAGAGGAAGTAGAGAAAAAGAGAGCGGATTTCATGGACCGCATCCTGAAAGACCTTGCTGAGATCATAAGGAAGACCGGAGAAGAGGAAGGGTATACGGCAATATTTGAAAAAGCCCAGGGCGGCATCATGTTCATCCAGGAAAAACTGGACCTTACGGACAAGATCATTAAAAAATACAACGAAGCTTCAAAAGCTGCCGGAACAAAAAAATAGAGGATGAAACTCAAAGACCTGGCCGAGCTTACCGGCGGAAGGATCCTGGGGAACCCTGATGTGGAGGTAACAGGAGCAGCCGGCATTGAAGATGCGAAAGAAGGTGACATAACTTTCCTCGCTGACAGGAAACATCTTCTCTCCGTTTCATCTTCAAAAGCCTCGGTAATAATAGCGGCCGATGAAATAAAAACAGCTCCGGCAACCCTGCTTATAACGGCAAATCCCTACCTGACATTCGCAAAGGCACTGGAGATCCTTTATGCAAGACCGGCAGTCTCTCCAGGCATCAGCGATAAGGCCATCACAGGCAGTGACGTGAGTTTTGGAAATGATGTAACGATATACCCACAGGTTTATATCGGCAGCAGGGCTGTTATCGGATCGCGCGTTACACTGTACCCAGGAGTTTACATAGGAGAAAATTCCTCGATCGGGGATGACTCCATGATCTACCCTAACGTGACGATCAGGGAAAATGTCAGGATAGGCAAAAAGGTCATCATTCATTCAGGCACGGTCCTGGGTTCTGACGGTTTCGGATATATACAGAACAAAGGAACGCACTACAAGATCCCTCAGGTGGGGGGAGTGATCATTGAAGACAACGTCGAGATAGGAGCGAACGTAACCATTGACAGGGCCACAACAGGAAATACTGTCATAGGGGCCGGAACCAAGATAGACAACCTGGCCCAGATAGCGCACAATGTCAGGATCGGAAAAAATTGTATAATAGTCGCACAGGTCGGCATCGGCGGAAGCACGGAGATCGGCGATGGTGTTGTTTTGGCCGGGCAGGTTGGAGTAAAAGACCATGTAAAGATCGGCAATGGAGCGATTGCTGCAGCGCAGTCAGGAGTTGTTACCGATATCCCTGACGGCCAGGTTTACTCCGGAATGCCGGCGATACCGCATAGAGCTTGGCTCAGGGCGCAGAGCATTTTCTCGAAATTGCCGGAGTATATAAAACGTCTGCAGGAAGTGGAGAGGAAAATTGAAAAAGATAAATAAGGAGGAATACCCATATGATGGATTGTCGTGAAATTCAGAAGATCCTTCCCCATCGATTCCCTTTTCTCCTGATCGACAGAGTAACCGATCTGAAGCCGAAGGAAAAGGCGTCCGGACTGAAAAATGTGACCATTAACGAACCTTTTTTCCAGGGGCACTTTCCTGATTACCCCATCATGCCCGGGGTGTTGATCGTTGAGGCCATGGCGCAGCTTGCAGGGATACTGGCGTCCCATTCAGGCGCAAAGGGAAATACCGTATATTTCATGAGCATAGAAAAGGCAAAGTTCCGGAAACCTGTTGTCCCGGGAGACCAGCTTCTCTTTGATGTCAAAATACTTCAACACAGAAATAACGTGTGGAAATTCTCAGCAGAAGCGCACGTTGACGACAAGCTTGTCGCAGAAGCTGAATTCACTGCAATGGTATCGGAAGGGGAACTGAAAAATGGCTAAACCGAAAATTCATCCGGCAGCAATCGTAGCCTCAGACGCGAAATTCTCTGATGGTGTAGAGGTCGGACCGTTCTGTGTTGTTGGCGAAAATGTAAAGATAGGCAAAAACACAAAGCTGATGTCACACATATTGATAGAAGACACAGAAATAGGCCAGAACTGCACGGTATTTCCCTTCACCTCGCTGGGACTTCCACCTCAGGACCTCAAATACAAAGGAGAAAAGACCAAAGTAGTTATCGGAGACAATAATATCATCAGGGAATATATCACGATCCACCGCGCCTCAGTCGGCGGAGACGGTGTGACAAAGATCGGGAGCAACAACTTTTTCATGGGATATGTCCATATAGCCCATGACTGCATTATAGGCAATCATGTGATAATGGCAAATGCGACAACCCTGGCAGGCCATGTTGTTGTAGAGGATTTTGTTTTCATCGGCGGACTTGTAGCCGTGCATCAGTTTGCCAGGATTGGTGCTCATTCCATGATAGGCGGATTCAGCGCAATCCCTCAGGACATCCCTCCTTATACAACAGCAGCCGGAGAAAGGGCCAAGCTGTACGGACTGAATACCATCGGGCTGAAGAGAAGAAATTTCTCCGATACAACTATCAGTGACCTCAAAAAAGCATACAAGATATTGTTCCGCAGCAAACTCACTCTCAAGGAGGCCGTTGAGAAGGTAAATCATGACCTTGGAGGTTCAGAAGAGGTCAGGAATCTCCTTGAATTCATAGAAAAGAATAAAAGGGGAATATGCCGTTAAAGTCAGGGGCCAGGGGTCATGGGGAACATCCCCGCCTGCTGGCTATAATTTCCGGGATCGGCAAGCTCCCTTCTGCCCTGGCAACAGAAGCTAAGAGCATGGGCTGCAGGGTTGTAGGGATAGCTTTACAGCCCCCTGCCGATGAATCTCTCAGGCCTTTTGTAGACGATTTTCATAAGATCAATATCGGGCGCTTCGGGGGACTGATATCACTCCTGAAGAAACTGTCCATCACAGACGCGGTCATGGCAGGAAAAGTTCCCAAGGAACTCCTGTACAAGAATAAAACCGGTATCATCCCTGACATGAAAGCAGTCAAGCTGCTCTTTTCACTGAAAGACCGTTCGGATGACACCATTATGAACGCTATCGTGCATGAACTTGAGAAAAACGGCATCACCCTTCACAAAACCACTGCTTTTGCAGAACGCCTTCTGTCGCCGGAGGGAATATTGACTCGCAGAAAACCTTCAAAGGATGATCTGAAGGATATTGAGTTTGGCTGGAAGATAGCAAAAAAGATGGGACAACTGGACATCGGACAGACGGTCGTTGTAAAAAACATGGCTGTGATGGCTGTTGAAGCCATCGAAGGCACTGATGAAGCTATCAAAAGAGGAGGACGTCTGGCAAAAAAAGACGCAGTAGTCGTGAAAGTCAGTAAACCCAGGCAGGACATGCGCTTTGATGTCCCTGTCGTGGGTATCGACACCCTTCATTCGATGAAAGACGCTGCAGCCAGAGTGCTTGCTGTTGAAACTGGAAAATGCATCATCGTTGACAGGGAGCATTTCATCAAAGAGGCGGATAAAGAAGGTATTGCTGTTATAGGGGTACGGTTCGAATGATCAACGTCGCAGTCATAGGAGTCGGTTCGATCGGCAAGCATCATGCGAGGATATTTTCTGACCTCGCCGGGGTAAGACTTGCCGCGATAGTTGATGCGGACTTCCCGAGGGCCGAGGAATTCGCGCACAAATATCACACCACTGCCCTGAAAGATTATAGAGATGTCATAAGCTCAGTTGATGCGGTAAGCATAGCAGTCCCTACCACTTTTCACTTTTCGGTAGCAATGGATTTTCTCGAACAAAATAAACACATCCTTGTCGAAAAGCCCATAACCTCAACAATCGAAGAGGCTGAAGCGCTTATTAATGAGGCTGAAAAGAGGGATCTGGTCCTGCAAGTCGGACATCTTGAGCGGTTCAATGCAGGGGTATCCCTCATAAGTTCACTGGTGGAAAAACCCCAGTTCATAGAGTCGCAGCGCCTTTCGCCGTTCCTCGGCAGGGGAATAGATGTAGATGTAACTCTTGACTTGATGATACACGACATAGATATAATACTCAGTTTGGTCAATTCCGAGATTGCGGATATCCGCGCCACAGGGGCACGGGTGCTGACAGAAAATATTGACGTGGCCCATGCATGGATCGAATTTGAAAATGGCTGCATTGCCGAGGCAGTGACCAGCAGGATCGCAAATGAAAAGGTGCGGCAACTGAAGGTCTTTCAGCATAATTCCTATCTGAATCTTGACTATCAAAAGCAGGAGTTGACAAGTTTTATAAAAAGCGACGGCGCTGTAAGAAAGGAGATTAAGAAACCTGAAGAAAAAGAGCCTCTGAAAGAGCAGCTCATCTCATTTATAAACTGCATTCAGGACAAGACCCGGCCCCTCGTGTCAGGACATGAGGGCAGAGAAGCCCTGAAAGTTGCTCTCAAAATATCAGGGCTCGTCAACCACGGGCTTTCATAATAAAACAAATGGCACATGTTACTCAGAATAAAATAAACATCCCGATGCTGGATATCAAGGCACAGCACGAACCGATAAAGGAAGAAATAAAACAGGCCTTAAAGGACATCCTTGACAGCGGACAATTCATACTGGGGCCGAATGTAAGGTCCTTAGAGCAGGAAGTGGCAGCATATCACCACGCCTCCTATGCCGCGGGGCTTGCTTCAGGCACTGACGCCCTGTATCTCTGCCTCAAGGCGCTGGACATAAAGCAGGGTGATGAAGTCATCACAACGCCCTTTACCTTCATCGCAACAGCAGAGGCAATAACCTATGTCGGCGCAAAACCTGTTTTTGTCGATATAGACAACAGCACTTTGAACATCAACGCCTCAAAAATAGAAGAGAAGATCACTCCAAGGACCAGGGCAATCATTGTTGTTCACATATTCGGACAGCCTGCTGACATGGATGAGATCATGTCGCTGGCGCGCAAATATGATCTGAGGGTGCTTGAGGACTGCGCACAGGCTTTCGGCGCGCGATACAAGGATCAAATGGTCGGCAGTATCGGAGATGCCGGCTGTTTCAGTTTTTATCCAAGCAAAAACCTTGGTGCTTACGGTGATGGGGGGATGATGATCACCAATAATGCTGAAGTGAATGAAAAGGTCAGGCTCCTGAGGAATCATGGTACTGTTGCGCCGTATCGTCACAGTTTCATCGGGTACAACAGCAGGCTTGATGAAATCCAGGCCGCTGTCCTGAGAATCAAATTACGATATATTGATGAATATAACCGGAAGCGGAGTGAGATCGCCCGCATATATACATCAGCCCTCCACCCCGCTGTTCAATGCCCTGCGGAGTTGCCGGACCGGACGCATGTTTATCACCAGTATACCCTGAGATCGCCATTAAGGGATAAAATCTCATCCGTGCTGAAAGACAACAATGTATCATCCGTGGTCTATTATCCTGTCCCACTGCATCTACAGGAAGCCTTTGAAGATCTGGGCTATAAAAAAGGAGACCTGCCAGAGAGTGAAGCTGCCGCTGAAACCGTCCTTTCACTCCCTGTCTATCCGGAACTCTCTCCGGAAAAAGCTGAGTTTATTGCAGATACTGCCCTGAAAGCACTGAAAACTTAGTCCAGATTATTCATAAACTTTTTTTGAGCAAGCCATGGTTCGAGTTTATGAATAATCAAGATTAGGACAGATATTGAGCTGAAAATATCTTCGTGCCGGAAGTAATGAAATCAGGGGCAAGCGAATCAGTTGTTTAATTTTTCCTGCGGCGCCACGTTAAGAGGCCTAAAGTTAACAGGCCTGTAAAAAATAAGATGTAACTCGATGGCTCGGGCACAACGGTAGCAAAGCGAAGGTCTGCAATTGCGATATCGTCTCCAACCCCTTCTTTTGCCTTTGGATGTTCGATAAAATCTATTCTGTCAAAATCATAATTAGTTGTAACTCCGAGAAAAAACTTTAAGTGCTCTTTTCCATCAGCCAGGAAACCCAGATCAATCTTATCCATTAATACATTGCCAGAATATAGTTTTATCGATTCACCTGGCGCGAAGTAAGAATCCCTGATCTCAAAAGCAAAGGCTGTCATGGCAGGCCCATTCAGTATTTTTAAACGCCAGTCGTCATCATCATAGCCATCTTTGTCTCCAACCGAGAGTGCATTATCATACTCAGGAATATTGGGCCGGGCTGAACCAACCTGCTCGTCATCGTCAAATGTGAACTGCGCGCCACTTTGAAGGGTTTCTATGGTAAAACTCCTTGAAAGGCCCGTGTTAGAAGCCTGAAATGTAAGCAGGGTCCCCACATTGGTATTGGGTCCGGGAACAGATAACACCTCATCTGCAAATACAATATTTGAAGCTGTAGTTTCAAATAATTCGATATTGAAAACAGCCGCTTCCCATAATGCCAGGTTCGTATACAGAGATGCAGCAGTTGATGCCTGTGCATGCTTGATGGACGGCAGCAGCAAGCTGCAGAACATGATCAGAGATATGAGGCCAGCTTTAAAGACATTTTTATAAAACATTTATTCAACCTCCACGACATGATCGGTCTTACTTAAAAGTCAATAGTCAGCCGAAATGACCTTTGATAGTTATTTTTTTATTTTGCAAACTTTATGCCGCATCCTAATCCTGTGTTTTTAAAGAATATTGCCATTAGATAAACTTGTTTTCGCACAGTGTTCCATGTCCCACTTATGTGT
This sequence comes from Nitrospiraceae bacterium, assembly GCA_003599425.1. GTDB lineage: Bacteria > Nitrospirota > Thermodesulfovibrionia > UBA6902 > UBA6902 > SURF-23. The sequence continues at coordinate 11,799 of QZKC01000003.1, forward strand.
CATGGCACAATGCGGTTTCCTTGACAAACCTGACCAGTACAAATTATATTCATGACTGTGTTTTTTGCTGAGCAGTTTAAACCTTAAGAAGCTTCATATACTGTATAATCTTTTATGGAAACTTCCGACTCGATAAGACAATTAATAATATCTGCGCTGCCAATCCTCGTAGCGATCACCTTTCATGAGATATCCCATGGGTTTGTCGCTTACCGGCTTGGCGATCCGACTGCCAAAATGCTGGGAAGGTTAATGATAAACCCGCTTGCTCATATAGACCCAGTAGGAACTATCCTTATGCCGGTTATGCTGTTCATTTTTACGAATGGCCAATTCGTATTTGGCTACGCTAAACCGGTTCCGATCAATCCTGCTAACTTCAAGAATCCCAGAAGGGACATGGCCATCTCTGCTGCCGCTGGGCCAATTACCAATCTCAGCCTTGCGATAGCAAGTCTTTTGATTCTCAAGTTCATCCTCCTGCCAGCATCCGTATTTTTCCCATCCCGCATGTTCAATGCAGTGCTCACACCTCTTACTCTGATGTTTACGTCCAGTATTATTGTTAATGTAGTCCTTGCTGCTTTTAATCTGATCCCCATCCCCCCGCTTGACGGCGGAAGGGTGCTGACAGGTCTGTTGCCGCATCAGTATGCAGTCTCATTCAGCAGAATTGAGCCGTTCGGATTTATCATAGTAATTATTCTCATAGCAACAGGATTAGCAGGTATTTTTGTTAAACCACTGATAAATCTTTTTCTTGCATTTTTGCAACTATTTTAAAGGAGGCACCCCATTGTCAAAACCGAGAGTGCTAAGCGGTATACAGCCAAGCGGAAAGCTTCATATCGGCAACCTGGTCGGTGCGCTGCAAAACTGGGTAAGGCTTCAGGAACAGTATGAATGTTATTATTTTATTGCGGACTGGCATGCCCTTACATCCCAATATGCCGATACGTCAGCGCTTAAAGAATGGGTAAAGGATGTCGTTGTCAACTGCCTCGCTTCCGGGCTCGACCCTGATAAGGCAACGATCTTTCAGCAGTCCCATGTGCTTGAGCATGCTGAACTGCACGTGCTCCTGTCAATGATAACACCTTTGGGATGGCTCGAACGGGTGCCGACATATAAAGAAAAACAGGAGCAGGTCGCTGACAAAGACCTCCATACATATGGATTTCTCGGATACCCCCTGCTTCAGTCAGCAGACATACTTATTTACAGGGCGCAATACGTACCCGTTGGTGTCGATCAGGTGCCTCACCTTGAAATAACCCGTGAGATCGGCAGGAGGTTTAATAATTTCTACGGGGAGGTCTTTCCTGAACCTGACGCCCTGCTTACGAAATTTCCCAAAGTGCCGGGCACTGACGGGAGAAAGATGAGCAAGACCTACAACAATTGCATCTACCTGTCTGATTCCCCTCAGGAAGTCGAGCATAAAGTAAAGACCATGATGACTGATCCTCAAAGGATCAAACGGACTGACAAGGGAGACCCTGAGCTTTCCCCTGTGTATCAGCTCCATAAAATATTTTCCACAAAAGAAGAACAGGAAGAAGTGGCCGAAGGGTGCCGTACTGCCGGTATCGGATGCATTGACTGCAAAAAGATCCTGATAAAAAATCTCCTCAAGGTCCTGGAACCGATCTGGGAGAAAAGAACGTATTATCTTGAAAAACCTGATCTTCTCGAAGATATCATTTCAGCCGGTTCAGGCAAAGCGGGGAAGACCGCGTCAGAAACCATGTCCCAGGTGAGAAAAGCCATGAACCTCGACGGATTGAGATAACCTCCTATTATTACAGGTTCATTGCATTATTGCCGTTTAATCCATTAGAATAATTTCAGTGTTAATAAGGGTTTTTCTTAACTGATCATGCGGAAAATCATCATTGGGATCTCTGTTCTGCTTTATGCAGTATCAGGCATCATCACATACAGGGCATTAGTAATTCCTGCCGGCAGTTCGCACTACTTGAACAATCCTGAAGGCCAGGGCGCAAAAAACCTTGCACCTGAACCTGTTGCAGTAAATGCTGCTCCCGCACCAACAGAACCCGCAGTCCCTGAAAAAGAGACAATCGTTCTGGCTGTATTAGGCAGTGATACATCCCTATCTGATCAGGTCCTCATTGATGATAAACTGATAAACTCCGTCACTGAATTAGTGCCGAAAATCCAGGCATATCCTGGCCACCGTGTCATAATCGAAGGCCATATTGACAGCGTATCAGGCAAAATGCATGCATCAAATCAGTATGGAGGCAAGCTGGACCTTTCGTATCTCAGAGCAAAAGCGGTTGCCGGAATATTAACGGAACATGGAATCCCTGTTGAGCGCATCTCCGTGATCGGGTACAGCGATACCCGCCCCATCGCACCTAATGATACCGAAGAAGGAAGGACGAAAAACCGCAGGGTTGAAATAAAGCTTGTACCGGGGGACAAGGAGTCTTGAGATAGTATGTATACGAACCATTTTGGCCTGAAAACATTACCGTTTGAGAATGTGCCTGATCCGAAATTCTTTTTCGATGAAGGTGAATATCACCGTATCCGCAGCCGGGTAACAGACTCCCTCAAAGCAGGCAGGGGGCTGATCATTGTAACAGGGCCTATAGGGTCAGGCAAGACAACCCTGAGCCAGATGATAAAAGCTGATTATACTGATCATACGAAACTCATATGGATAGCGGAACCGCCTGCGAACAGTATGGACCTTTTTATTTATATTTCCCAGGAACTCGGCATCGCTTCATCTGTATCAGAGAGAGTATTTCTTTTGCGCGACATCAAGGACGCTCTCCTGAAGAGCGCTGCCAAGGGCTTGAAATGCCTGCTGATGATAGACGAATCCCATCTGATAACAGATGACGTACTGAACGGTATCCGCCTGCTAAATAATCTCGAGGAAGGCTCAACAAAACTGATACAGATATTTCTCCTCGGCCAGGAGGAATTCATGGATAAGATCAAAAGGCCGGAGATGGAGCCGTTCAAGCAGCGGATCGCCACGCTTGAGATACTCGGCAAGATGAATTCCAGCAGGATACGCGAGTATATCGCCCATCGGCTCCACGTTGCCGGAGGCTCTCCTTCCATATTTTCAGACACAGGCTGGGAAGCGGTCGCTATCGCTTTCAGCACCGGAGGGGCTCCCCGTGTCGTCAATTCCTTATGTGACAGGTCGCTCCATGCTGCGTTTGAAAGGAATAAAACAACCGTGGATACAGAAGATGTCTATAAGGCTGCAAAAGACATGGGGATCGGGCAGGAAGTTTTTCATTATATCGTCAAACTGAAAAATGCCGGAAGAAAACAGCAGGAGCCCCCTGCAGTTCAGAAGGTCCCTCTAAAAGAACCTGTGGTATCCGGGCAAGATACCGATCCTTCTTTCAGCGGCGCATCAAATTACGCCGGAAGCGTGAATGAAAAAAAGCCGGTCAGTAAAAAACCTTCCCTGAAGATACCCGGAAATATCTTCACAGTGCCTGAAAAAGATGTGAAGGATCTGAGGATACCTGCACTTCTTCTGCTGTTATCCATAGTCCTTTTCATTTCCAGCATCTTTTACTATTGCCACAGATCCGGCTCTTCCAGCCTGATCGACTGTCTTTTTGAATTAATATCCGGTTAGCATCCTCACCGTTTGAACAGAGGGATATAACTGTTCTTCCCTTTCAGCGAAGAGAAATATGAAGGCCTTATGATCCTGCCCTGTATTATCTCCTCGATCCTGTGCGCAGCCCATCCCGCAACCCTTGCCATCGCAAATATCGGCGTGAAAAGTTCCTGCGGTATCCCCATGCACTGATAGACAAAGCCCGAATAGAAATCCACATTAGTGCAGACAACCTTTCCCTTTTTCTCACGGACCAGCTGCGGCGCAATCTTTGCAACTTTCTTAAACAGTAAAAACTCTTTTTCCCGTCCTGCAGCCTTTGCAAGCTCTTCAGCCTTTATTTCCAGGAACACTGCCCGCGGGTCTGATAAAGTATATACCGCATGCCCAAGCCCATAGATCTTTCCTGATTTGTCACCAGCCTTCTTATCAACTATCATCTCAAGATAGGCCCTTATCTCTTCATCATCCTCCCAGTCTTTCAGTTTCGGCTTCATGTCATTGATCATCCTGACCACTGCCTCATTGGCGCCTCCATGAAGGTGTCCTGAAAGAGAACCGATCCCAGCGCAGATAGCCATGTAAGTATTTGCACCCGAAGATGATACGCACCGTGTTGAAAATGTCGAGTTATTCCCGCCGCCATGTTCTGCATGGAATATCAGCATGGTGTCAAAAAGTTCGGCCATGAGTATGTCAGGGACTTTCCCGGACAGCATGTAAAGGAAGTTTTCGGACGTGCTGAGATCAGGGTCAGGCTCTACAAGTTTTCTGTAGTCTTTCTTCTTCATCTTATGGGCACGGTAGTTGTATGCAATTATCGTTGGGAACTTTGCAATGAGGTCGATGCACTGCCGTGTCACATCCCGTATATCAGTTGAATTCGGGGATTTGTCAAAAAGGTGCATTGCAGAAACTATAGTGTGAAGAGAACCCATCTGATCATCATGCCTGGGCCTGTTAAGGATCATTTCTTTGGCTTGTTCAGGAAGCACGCGCCTCTTCCCGAGTTCTTTTGAAAAACTCTTCAGGTCTCCCCTTGAAGGAAGTTCGCCGGTCAATAGAAGGTAGATGTTCTCTTCGAATCCGAACCTTTTCTCGTTTTCTTTTCCCCTTACCAGGTCCTCTACGTCATAGCCGCAATAATAAAGCTTGCCGGGTATGGGATTCAGCTTTTCAGACCCGTCGCCGGCAATTATTTTCTCGTAACCGATCACCTGCCCTTTGCTGGTGATGCCAACAAATACCCCTGAACCGTCTTCGTTCCTTAATCCGAGCTTGATCTTCTTTTCTTTAACGGTCTTTGGATCGACCTTGTCATGCATCAGTGCAAGCTGTTCAACCTTTTTGATAACGCTCTCCATATTCATTTACCTCCGGGAAATTAGTGACACATATTCTATATTTTTAGATAAAACTATTCAAAGGTCGTTCATCTGCGCTCGGAGGGGCGCATTAATGTAAAACATATTTACATCGAATATATATCAAAGGAAAGTTGCTCTTGGCAAGGCTTTTCTTATTCCCCTGGATATTAGGGGTTGGTATGGGTCTGCGACATATAAGTTGGATATTTACAAAAACGATTAAATTGCCTTATACTCTGATAGCTGTTAAGCTAACAGAAGGAGGCAATTATGGAACAA
>QZKC01000085.1 GCA_003599425.1 Nitrospiraceae bacterium
AACTCGTCGGAGACAGGGTATTAACCCTGAAGCAGCTTGTTGCAAAAATGACTGTGATACCCTCTCAGATATTGGGAATTTCCAAAGGAACATTGTCGGAAGGAGCCGATGCAGATATTGCAATCATTGATCCGGAAAAATCTTTTACTGTAGACACATCGAAGTTTTTATCAAGAGGGAAGAACTCCCCTTTTCACGGGCTAACGTTAAAAGGCTCAGCCGTGAGTACAATCTCACAGGGGAAAATATACAAGTGGGTGCAGTGAGCCCGGCTTACCTTTCTGAGAGCAGCCAAATTCATCCGGCAGGAACATATCACCTTTCATATTGAAGCTGATTTGTAGTATTATTTTAAGTTTGCGTTTGAACCAGTACTCACAGGGAGATGCCTCTTATCATGACTCACAATGCAAAAAAAGCAATTCTTGTTCTCGCTGACGGAACTGTTTTTGAAGGGCTGAATTTCGGCGCTGAAGGCGAAACAACAGGAGAGGTCGTCTTCAATACTTCGATGACAGGCTATCAGGAGATACTGACAGACTCTTCCTACAAAGGTCAGATAGTGGTTATGACATATTCCCAGATAGGGAATTATGGCATCAATCCTGAAGACATAGAATCCTGTGCTCCAAATGTTGAAGGTTTCATTGCCAAGGAGTTCTTTGACTTCCCCAGCAACTGGCGGTCTCAAAAAGATCTGGCTCAGTACCTTAAAGAAAACAGCAAAGTAGGCATTCATGGAATTGATACCAGGGCCTTGACCAGACATCTGAGAGACAATGGTGTGCAGATGGGCATTATTTCAACATCGGATACCGAGCCTCAAAATCTTCTTGAAAAAATCAGGCGTCATCCGGGGATTTCAGCATTTGACCTTGTGGGAGAAGTGACCACAAAACAGATTTATAAGTGGACAGAAAGCGTGTGGACACTGGGAAAGAGCGCGGAAGTGCAAAAGCGCAAGCGTTCCGTCATTGTGTACGATTTCGGGGTCAAGATGAATATTCTGCGCCATCTTTTCAATGCTGGATTTGAAATAACCGTGGTACCGGCGCAAACTCCTGCCGAACAGGCGCTTGAAATGGGCCCTGATGGAATTGTTCTCAGCAACGGCCCCGGAGACCCGCAAACAGTAACCTACGCTATCGAGACAACAAAAAAACTCATGGGCAAAAAACCTGTTCTCGGCATTTGTCTTGGCCACCAGATACTGGGGCTTGCCATGGGGGGCAGAACCTATAAACTCAAGTTCGGGCATCATGGAGGCAATCATCCGGTAATGGATCTTTCCACAGAGAAAGTCGAGATCACTTCTCAAAATCACAACTACTGCGTTGATATTAACAGCCTCGGCGGCCAGGTCGAGTTGACACACAAAAACCTTTATGACGGGACAGAGGAAGGAATGAGGCATAAAGACCTGCCGATCATCTCATTCCAGCACCACCCTGAGGCAGGGCCTGGCCCGAATGATTCGGGATATATTTTCAAGAGATTCATGGAAATGCTGGAGAAAAATTAAGAATGCCAAAACGCACGGACATTAAAAGCATACTGCTCATCGGTTCAGGCCCGATCATCATCGGGCAGGCATGTGAATTCGACTATTCCGGGACGCAGGCATGCAAAGCCCTTCGTGAAGAGGGATATAAAGTGATACTTGTCAACTCCAATCCTGCCACGATCATGACCGATCCGGAAACCGCTGACGTTACCTATATTGAACCTCTTACAGTAGACATTCTTGAAAAGATCATAGAGAAAGAGCGCCCTGATGCGCTGCTGCCGACAATGGGCGGGCAGACCGCATTGAACCTCGCAGTGGATCTTTCCGAAAAAGGCATCCTCGACAGGCATAACGTTGAGCTGATCGGTGCCAAACTGCCTGCCATTAAAAAAGCAGAGGACAGGGAATTATTCAAAGAAGCAATGTCGAAAATAGGCCTTGAGACCCCGAAGAGCCGCCATGTAGGTTCCATTGAAGATGGCATAAAAGCTATCGGGTATCTTTCTTTCCCCTTGATCCTGAGGCCTTCTTTTACTCTGGGGGGGACCGGCGGGGGCATAGCCTATAACCACGATGAGTACAGCGCCAATCTTGCGAAGGCACTTGACCTCAGCCCGGTCCATCAGGTGCTTGTTGAAGAGTCTGTCATCGGTTGGAAAGAGTTTGAGCTTGAGGTCATGCGCGACAATAAAGACAATGTCGTGATCATCTGTTCAATAGAAAATTTTGACCCTATGGGCGTACATACAGGGGATTCGATCACCGTTGCACCGGCGCAAACACTCACCGACAAGGAATACCAGATGATGCGTGACGCTGCAATCGCAATAATCCGTGAGATCGGAGTTGATACCGGCGGGTCCAACATACAGTTTGCCGTAAATCCCGCTGACGGCCGCATGGTCATTATTGAAATGAACCCGCGGGTATCGAGAAGCTCTGCGCTTGCATCCAAGGCCACGGGATTTCCCATAGCAAAAATAGCGGCAAAACTCGCTGTCGGACTGACACTTGATGAGATTTCAAACGATATTACAAAGGAAACCCCTGCCTCTTTCGAACCGACAATAGATTATGTAGTTGTAAAATTCCCGAGATTTGCCTTTGAGAAATTCCCCGAGGCTGACCCAACGCTTACTACCCAGATGAAATCAGTTGGGGAGGCCATGTCGATCGGGAGGACTTTCAAGGAGTCCCTCCACAAGGCCATACGGAGCCTCGAGATCGACAAGTACGGATTTGAACCTGAGAGTACGGACCCTGAAACTACCAAGAATAAAATAAAGATACCGGGCTGGGACAGAATGTGGTATATAACACACGCCATGCGTTCAGGTATGAGCATTGACGAGATCCATGAGCTGAGCGGCATTGATCCGTGGTTTCTTTACAATATTAAACAGATAATAGAAATGGAAGAAGAGATCAGAGCAGAAGTGCAAAAGAGCAAAAGTGCAAAAGGGGAAAAAGATATCCGCACTTCAGGGCTCACCAACTTCCAAACTCTTTTAAGAGAGGCAAAAGAATACGGCTTCTCCGACAGGTGGCTTGCCCGCACTTTCGGCATCGATGAACCCGCCCTGAGAAAATACAGGACCGACCTTGGCATAAAGCCGGTATACAAAATGGTTGACACCTGCGCCGCTGAATTCAGGGCTTACACCCCGTATCTTTATTCGACGTATGAGAAACCGTTTTATAAGACAGCGGTCAGCGATCAGCGATCAGCGGTCAACAAAAATGATACGCTGACATCTGACAGTTATTCGCTGAAAGCTCTGACAGAATGTGAAGCAAACCCTACAGACCGAAAAAAGATCATCATCCTTGGCAGTGGACCCAACAGGATCGGACAGGGGATCGAATTTGACTACTGCTGTGTCCATGCTGTTTTTGCCCTGAGAGAGCTTGGCTATGAAACGATAATGATCAACTGCAACCCTGAGACTGTGAGCACGGATTACGATACTGCTGACAGGCTGTATTTTGAACCGCTTACTTTTGAGGACGTTCTTAACATAGTTGATCTGGAAAAACCTGAAGGCGTTATTGTTCAGTTCGGTGGCCAGACCCCCCTGAAACTTGCAGTACCACTCGAAAAAGCCGGAGTCAGAATACTGGGAACGTCTCCTGATTCCATTGACAGGGCAGAGGACAGGAAGAGATTCAAGGAGATATTACACAAACTCGATCTCAGGCAGCCTGAAAGCGGGACAGTCATGTCAACAGAAGAGGCAGTCCACGTTGCCGCAGGTATCGGTTACCCTGTCATGGTCAGGCCTTCTTATGTACTTGGCGGAAGGGCTATGGAGATAGTGTATGACGAAAAGAGCCTTCAGGATTATATGAAACGTGCTGTGACTGCCTCACCTGAACATCCTGTGCTTGTCGACAAATACCTCGAGGACGCTATTGAAGTTGATGTCGATGCCATATCCGACGGAACTGTTGTAATTATCGGCGGGATCATGGAACACATAGAAGAGGCTGGGATCCATTCAGGTGATTCAGCATGCTCACTGCCTCCATACTCATTATCGCCGGAGATCATCGAAGACATCAAAGTGCAGGCGAAATCGCTCGCTAAAGAACTGAACGTCATTGGTCTCATGAATATACAATTTGCTGTCAAAGAAAACGATATTTATATCCTGGAGGTAAATCCGAGGGCGTCGCGCACTATACCATATGTAAGTAAATCCATTGGAGTTCCCCTTGCCAAACTTGCCGCAAAGGTTATGGCTGGAAAATCACTTACCGAACTCGGGCTGACCTCAGAGGTGCTGCTTTCTCACATTTCTGTCAAGGAAGCTGTTTTCCCGTTTGACAGATTCAGGGGGGTTGATTCACTGCTTGGACCAGAGATGAAATCGACCGGTGAAGTGATGGGTATTGACAAGGACTTCGGCAGGGCCTACGCTAAGGCACAGGAAGCTGCCGGCAATATGATCCCCCTCTGCGGACAGGTATTCTTCAGTGTGAAAGACAAAGACAAACAATACCTCCCTGCCATGGCCGGCAAACTCGCATCTTTTGGCTTTTCGATCATTGCCACGAAAGGAACAGCAGAATATCTTGAAAAGCACGGCATCAGCGCTGTTACCGTCAACAAAGTCGGAGAAGGAAGGCCTGATATCGTGGATTATATCAAAAACAAAGAGGTAAGTTTCATCATAAATACCGTATCAGGCGCAAAAGCACAAAAGGATTCTTTTACCCTGAGAGAAGCGGCCCTTCAGTATAAAATACCTTACACAACGACCATTGCAGGAGCAAAGGCAACCATAAAGGCTATCGAAGTGATGCTGGTTGAGCACATCAGCATTAAATCTATCCAGCAATACCACCATCTTGAAAAAGCATAGCCCCTCCCCCTTGGATCAGGACAGAAAAAAACATGTGAAATGCATAGGTTGCTTTTTTTCAGAAGCTCGTTATCTTGATATTATTTTTTTTTTATTTATGGTAAAGTATTATCAACTTTTAAACTTCACACCATGAAGGCAGTGAGGTCTTTAATTCAATTAAGAGAGGAAACACTATGGGAAAGAAACTCTACGTAGGCAGCATTCCATTTCAGGCAACAGAAGACGATCTTCGTGAACTGTTCTCAAAAGCCGGAGAAGTGGAATCAGTAAAAATCATCACCGATATGCAAAGCGGGCAGTCAAAAGGCTTCGGCTTTGTAGAAATGGCGTCGGAAGAAGATGCGACAAAGGCCATTGCTGACCTGAATGGTGCGACACTGATGGAAAGAACTATAGTTGTTAATGAAGCCAGACCCCAGCAGCCAAGAGACAGAAGAGGCGGACCCGGCGGCGGAAGAGGCGGTTTTGACAAAAGAAGAGGCGGACCTGGTGGCGGTGGCTTCAACAGGGGCAAGGGGACGGGGAGAGGGAGAAGATAATCCATTTCCAAATAGTAATTGACCAGCCACGAAATAGTCATTATTATCTGCACATAACGGAAGGAATAAAAGAACCTGCTTAGTGTTTTTTCCTGAAGTTAATACTAATCCGGTACGATATGTGCGCATGCCTGGATGAATGGTTTTCAATTTTTCCTTTGCATGTCATATCTCCCTTTGCGCTCTTTTTGCGTTCTTTGACCAGCTTGGAAATTACGGGAGCTAAATTAAAGCCGCCCTTATCGCAGCCCCTTATCATGCATGCCATGTTAAAATCTGCGATACTTGTGGGGAAGATATTAATGGTGCGTTCCATGAGGATCGGATTCTCCGCTTCATGGAAATATGTCATGTAAATTACCATATTAGAAACGCTCGGGAAACGGTCTGAAACTATACCCATTTCAGATTTCTGCAGCTTGTTCAGTTCCATTTTTTTCTTGTAATCCCGTTTTTGTGCCATTTTAATTTGCGTTCCCGGTGAATCTGTTATAGATGCCTGTTGTCTCTAAAAACGATGAAAAACCCTTAAAACCCACGTATATAATGGCAGTTTACATGAATTAAGTCAATGAAAATTATTCTTTTTTTGCAGGATCTCATTTTTTATTAAAAAATATTTTTCAACCTTTACTTTATTAAAGCAAGACTGTTAAAATTTTCGTTCAGGATAAACCTAATGAAAAAATACCCTATGACCCCTGAGGGTCTTAAAAAGCTCAAAGAAGAACTGGACAGACTTCTGAAAGTCGACCGTCCTCAGAATATAAAAGCGATAGCAGAGGCACGCGCGCATGGCGATCTCTCTGAAAATGCAGAATACCACGCTGCCAAGGAACGGCAGTCTTTTCTTGAAGGCCGTATTCAGGAACTTCAGTCCAAAATTGCCCTTGCAGAGGTGATCGACCCTTCCAAAATAACACAAAGTAAAGTCGCGTTTGGCGCGAAAGTGCAAGTTTTAGACATAGAGGCTGATGAAGAATATGAATTCATCCTTGTCGGGCCTGACGAAACAAATGTCAAAGAGAGGAAGATATCCATAAGTTCACCTGTCGGAAAAGCTCTGATCGGCAAGGAAGTCGGTGATGTAGCGGTTGTAAAAGCGCCTGCAAGGACTATTGAATACGAAATATTAGAGATCCGCTTTGAATAGGTTATTTAGAGCATCTATCGTTGAAAACAGGCAGATCATTCCGGACCATTTTCTTCTCACCCTCCGCCCCCTGATCAAAATACCCACTCCAAAACCTGGAAACTTTTTCATGCTTTCAGTGGACCATGGCATGGACCCCCTGCTGAAACGGCCTTTCAGTATCCACCGTCTGTTCGGAGATGATGTTCAGATCCTCTACAGGCTTGCAGGAAAGGGTACTCACATCTTAAGCGGACGGAATAAGGGGGATATCCTGGATGCTGTCGGCCCTTTGGGAAACAAATTTCCCCCTCCCGGGTCAGGAGATAAAACAATCCTGATCGCCGGAGGGATCGGGATAGCTCCGATCTTTGCACTTGCTGAAAAATTAAAAAATAAAGAAATCCTGCTCTTCTATGGAGCTAAGACAAAAGAAGAACTGCTTTGTACTGATCAAATCAAGTCTCTGGGAATCGATCCTGTTATTTCAACCGATGACGGTTCGTGCGGTCAGAAAGGGACCGCAATTGATGCTCTAATAAAACATTTGATCCGTCACCCGTCACTTGTCACCAGCCACCGTCTTTATGCGTGCGGGCCCAGGCCAATGTTTAAGTCGCTTTCGCTGCTCGCAAAAAAACATAACCTGAAAGGATATATCGCTCTTGAACAACATATGGCATGCGGCATAGGCACATGTCTCGGTTGCGTGATAAATACGGTGGACGGGTATAAAAGGGTCTGCAGAGAAGGCCCTGTGTTTCCTTTAGAAAAAATCTTATGGGAATAGAATAGGACGCAGATTTCGCAGATAAACGCAGATGAATTCTTTATCCTGACAATCAGTGTTTAAATGATGAAAATAAACTTATCAGTTAACCTGGGAAAATTAAAACTGAAAAACCCTGTCATGACAGCGTCCGGGACCTTTGCCTATGGCAAGGAATATTCGGAATTCGTCGACCTGGACAGGCTTGGCGCAATTGTGGTCAAAGGTATATCGCTGAAGCCGATGAAAGGCAATCCGGAACCACGCATCTGTGAAACACCATGCGGCATGCTGAATGCGATCGGCCTCCAGAACGTAGGACTGAAAGGATTTATCAGACAACAGCTTCCATATCTGAAAAGCCTCAGGACAAAAATAATAGTCAATATTCTCGGGAATTCCATTGACGAATATATCGAGCTTGCAGAAAATCTCGAGTCCGCCGGAGTTGATGCCGTGGAACTGAACGTATCATGCCCGAATGTTAATAAAGGAGGCATAGCTTTTGGTACAGAACCCGTGGTATTCGCCGAGCTCATAAAAAGCGTACGGCGGCATACCTCCCTTCCCCTTATCACCAAGCTTTCTCCAAACGTGGCAAATATAAAAGTGTTTGCAAAAATTTCCGAGGACGAGGGAAGCGATATTATATCGTTGATAAATACCATCACCGGAATGAGCATTAATATTAGATCAAGACGCCCCCGCCTTGCCAACATAACGGGCGGATTGTCAGGGCCTGCCATCAGACCGATTGCAATCAGGATGGTGTGGGAATGTTACAGAACCGTACGTATACCAATTATCGGCATGGGTGGTATAATAACCGCCGAAGACGCGATCGAGTTTTTCCTTGCAGGAGCAAGCGCTGTCGCAATCGGAACCGGAAACTTCGTCAATCCGAAGGCCACGTTGGATGTGCTTGACGGCATCCGGGCTTTTATGGCGGGAGAAGGCATTCATTCACTGAAGGAATTAACCGGAGGGCTTAAATGGTAGAACGTCCTATTGTAACGTTAACAACCGATTATGGGCTGAAAGATTCATTTGTAGGGATGTTGAAAGGGGTAATTCTCGGCATAAACCCTAACGCGAAAATAATAGATATCACCCATAATATTGAACGCCATAACATACTCCAGGCATCACAGGTAATAGGAATGAGCTACAGATATTTTCCTCCGGCTACAATCCATGTTGTTGTAGTAGACCCCGGTGTCGGTGGAGAAAGAAGGCCCATACTCGTTATTACCGAAAATCACTATTTCATCGGGCCCGACAACGGAGTCTTTACTCCTATTTTCGAAAAAGAATATTCAAACTTCTTCAAGGTACTGAACCTCACGTCAAGTCACTATTTTCTGCCCATAAACGGCGCAACATTCCATGGACGCGACATCTTTGCGCCGGTCGCCGCCTGGCTTTCTAAAGGAGTCGATTCCCAAAAGTTCGGTGTACAGATATCTGACCATCTGAAGATCAATATACCTAAACCTTTATTATCAGGAGACAATACTATTCAGGGTGAAGTGATCTCGATTGATAATTTCGGCAACGCCAGCTCAAATATTACTATGGATGATCTGTCAAAACTGGCGCCTATCGATGAAAAACATAAATTCAAAATACTGTTCAAAGGCAATAAGCTTCTTTTTGTCAATTATTATGCCGAAGCGAATGACAGTTCCCTGTATGCTACGATCAACGGTTTCGGCCACCTCGAACTTTTTGTGAACCAGGATAACGCGTCCCGGTTGTTCTCTATCACGATGCATGATCCGATCGTAGTCGCTGCTGAATAATGAGATGAAAATACTGTTAATCGGAAATTTCGCGCCACCCTATGAAGAAGAGAATCTTCATAATCTGGCGCTTCTGGATCAGTTTCAGCATGAAGGATTTCAATGTAAAGCAATAAATATTTCTGAAAACCCTTCAGTTGAGAAAGGGATTACAGATATAAATAATTATCTCGATTTCTGCATTAAATTTGTGCGCTACAGCCTGGCGAGTAACGCCGTTCATTTTCTGACAAAAGGCTATACTCGTCCCGGACTGATGAAACTTGTTACCACAGTCGTATTGGGCAGGCTAATATTCAAGAAAGTTTTTATTACGCTCCATTCCGAACTGTTTTCTCTCTTCGGTCAACTGAGGAGCAAAATGGGTGGCCAGCAGTTGCTTAAAATTTCTTTTTCCAAGGCAAATAAAGTTATCTGCTGTGACAGACATACATATGATGTAGCTTCGATCCACTACAAAAACAAGGACAAGTTCGAAATAATGCCGACATTTTTTCCTATAAATGAAGAGCTGAAAGAAAATGAAGCGGTAGTCTTCAAAAAGCTGCAGGACAGGAAAAAGATCATATTTTTCTCAAATCTCAGGTACCCGTCGCTGTTATTTGAAATCCTCTATGTCCTGCTGACAAAATATTCTGTAAAAGATATCGGTGTTATTATTGCTTTTTCAGAAAAATTTTCATCAAAACTTATACACGCGGTCGAAGATGTGAGCAGGGATTTGACGGACCACCTTGTTTTTATTGATTCCGCTGATACAGGATTGATTTCATCGGCGTATGCAAAATCTGATATTGTTCTGCGGAATCTGAGCTGCGACGGTAAACCGCTGTTTGACGATATCGCCTTCTGCATCAGGAAACCAGTACCCTCCGGAAACTATATCAATTTCCCCCTCAGCCTTTGTCTGATTAAAGAAGGTGCTATTGCAGACCTTTGCGCATATATTTTAAATCTCATTGTAATTGAACATAACGTTCCGTTATCCGATGCAAAAGAAGATATCCTTGTAAGGATGAGGGATATTTACAGAAAAGATTAATTTTCGAATAATGCGGGCATGTTCTTTCTTGCCCATGCAAGCTTTCTGTCGTATTCCAGGTCGCCCTTCCCCAGAAAATTAAAAATTACCCTTGATATCGCGGACCTCCAGCCGCCCCGGACAGTCCTTACCGTCCAGCTTACATTATAATTCAATGCGCGGGTAGTAATAAAAAAGTAGACGGCAGGCTCCACCGATCTTTTGACAACAGGAACAAGGACTCTCAGGAGCACACGGTGCATAAGGGTCCTCTTTGCTTGAGGTTTATTGAAAAACCTCACCAGCCGCTGGGGGATATACGGAGTTATATCAAGCAGCCTGTTAAGATAGGTTTTGTCGATCTTGACAATATACCGGTACAGATAGGCATCCTGAGTGGTTATATTGTCTTTCACAGCCCTCTCTGACAGGGGAGTTCCCGGAAAGAATGTAAGGTGGGCAAGTGAAACAGTATACGGTTTTTTCAATCCGGATATGCCCTGGATAGTCTCTATTCTCTCAGCCTCTGTTTCATAAGGATTATCCACTATCATTTCATAAAAAGGCGCTGCTCCCGTCTGAGCGATCAGGGCTGCTGCTTTTTCAACAGACCGGAAGCGTACCTTCCTGTTATATATTTCAATGTTCACCCGGTCGCTGCCGCTCTGGATCCCCATTACAATCCAGCTCAACCCTGCGTCCCTAAGTAAACGCAATGTTTCCTCATCCATCATAGTCGGGATCACACGCACAAGGAATGGCAGGTTTATATGTTTCTTATACTCCCTGCAGAATTCTATGATCCATTCACGGCTGTGAACAAAGAAGCAGTCATCCTGGATATTTATATACAGCACATAGGGATTTTTCTTCACCTCTTTCAACTCTGCAATGACATTGGCAACCGAGCGTTTTCTGATGCCGTGTCCGTACACTGCGGTAAAAGTGGAATTGCCGCAGTATGAACAAGTAAAAGGACAACCCCGTGTTGTCACCATCATGTGGCACGTTCCGCCATAAAGAGCATATTTCCGGTAAAGGCGCTGATTCTCCGCAAAATTGTATATTTTATTTTTATGAAACCCGTAAAAATAATCCGGGACATATTCCTGACAGGGGATTGAATCAAGATATGTCTCTGGAGGAGATACCGGCTGCCTGCATATCTCGCCATTATCAGTTGTCCATACATTTGGAATATCCGGCACAACACCGCGCCCTTTTGTTTCAAGATGCTCTAATAAAGAAACAACCGCCCTTTCGCCTTCACCATAACAGATGTAATCTGCAAACTTCAGGCATTCCTCAGGCTTTAAAATCGCATGGACACCACCCCATATTATCGGAATGTCAAAGCGTTCCCTGATAAGCCGGCTAATGTTTTTAGCGGGATAAAACTCAATAGACATCAATCCGATCCCTATCAGGTCTGGATTGAAATTCTGAATAAACTCAGTGATAGCGGGACTGAGCCTGCTTTCAAGATACCCAGGGAGCAGCAGTATCTTCACATCGTGCCCTTGAGCACGTGCACTTGCTGCAACCGACTTTAAACCGGTGATGTACGAATTGGACTGTAATGATAGTAACAGTAATTTCATATGATCAGATTATATTATACATATAACATAAAAGCTGCAAATGGTAAACGACATATAAGATTTTTTAATTAGTCACTTCTCAAACAGCTCAGGCATTTCTTTCCTTGCAAGCGCCAGGCGTTCATCAAATTCCATATCTTTTTTGCCAAGGAAATTGAAAAGGACTTTCGCGAGGGCTGATTTCCAGTTGCCTGTCACGGTACGCACCGTCAACTTAAAGTTATACTTTAAGCCTCTTGTGAGAACAAAAAAGAAGACCGCGGGCTCGACAGTTCTCTTCGCTACAAAGAAGAGGAGCGTCGTCAATGCCCTGTGGACAACATTTCTTTCAGCCTTAGGCCTGTTCAGGTACTGTATAAAAAACCGTGGGATATATGGCGCCATATAAAGCAATTTATTAAAATAAGTTTCATCTATTTTAACCATGTACCTCGTGAGATATGCATCAGGATCAACGATCTTCTCTTTAAGCGCCCTTTCAGTAAGCAGCGTACCGGGAAAGAACGTAAGATGGGCAAGTGAAATGGTGTACGGCTTTTTCAACTGGGCCATGGAACGAATGCTCTCCATCTCATCCTCTTCTGTTTCATACGGATTGTCCACGATCATTTCATAGTAAGGAGCAACCTTGCTTTCATTCAGCAGGTTAGCAGCTTTTTTTACAGAGGAAAACTTCACTTTCCTGTTATATATCTCAAAATTCACCCGATCGCTCCCGCTCTGAACGCCCATGATCACCAGGCTTAATCCTGCATCTCTCAGCATAAAGAGCTTTTCTCTGTCGAGAACACCGGGGAACACGCGCACCATGAAGGGAAGGTTTATGTGTTTCTTGTATTCTTCACTGAACTTTCTCATCCATTCATAGTCATGGGAGAAAAACCAGTCATCCTCAAAATTTATATAAATGACATACGGGTCTTTTTTTACAAGCTTCAGCTCTTCAATGCAGCTCTCCACAGATCTTTTCCTGATCTTCTTGCCGAACACTGTCATGGTGTAGGCATTGGCGCAGTACCCGCAGTAAAACGGGCAACCCCGTGTTGTTATCATCATGTGGCAAGTACCACCGTACAGTGCGTATGAACGGAACAGTTTAGGGTCGTGGGCAAAATTGATGATCCTTCCTTTATGAAATCCGTAAAAATAATCTGGCAGATATTCAATGACCGGAAGACTATCCAGGTCGACCTCAGGGAACGCATCCCTTCTGATTATTGTTCCGTTGTCATTTACCCAGATATTTGGAATATCGGGGATACTGTCTCTTCCCTTGTCCCTGAGATGGTCAAGCAGAGATACGACTGCATTCTCTCCTTCACCGCAGCACACATAATCAGCGTACCTAATGCACTCTTCAGGCTTTAATATCACATGCAGTCCACCCCATATGACAGGCGTGCTGAACTTTTCTTTTAACAAACGGGATAGATTTTTTGCCGGGTAATACTCGATGGACATCAAACCTATCCCTATTAGATCCGGCTTATAGGTACGGACAAAGCTCTCGATCCCAGGATGCAGCGTAGGATCGAGATAACCGGGAAGAAGCAATATCTGAGCATCATGTCCGTGTGACCGGACATTCGCTGCAATATATTTCAGTCCCACAAGAGAAGCGTTTGATTGTAAAGAAATCAGCAGTAGTCGCATGTAAGTGTCTTATTATAAGAAGTTAAGACCAGTCAGTCAAAAAAGCTGTCAGTAATCAGCTTTCAGCTAACAGCAAAAAAAGAAAATTGTGCTAATGAGCTGAACCACTGATCGCTGAGAGCTGACAGCTAAATAATTCTGCAAATACTTGACAACTTTAGTAAACTATTATATCCTTATTCCATGCTCAGGTTATCTACTAAAGGCCAGTATGGGGTAAGGGCCATGTTCGAACTTGCAAAGAACTTTGAAAAAGGGCCTCTTTCGATAAAAGAGATATCTGAGCGCCAGGATGTTTCCATATCCTATCTTGAGCAACTGCTTAACAAACTCCGGAGGTCAAAGCTCATAAAAAGCCGGAAAGGTCCCGGGGGCGGCTATGTTATAAGCAGCAGACCTGATGAAATAAGCATCGGCATGATCCTGAATGCCCTTGAAGGCCCTGTCACCATTACTCAGTGTCTGGGACCCAAGGCAAAAGGCTGTAACAGGGTCGAAGGATGCGTAGCGAGATTGTTATGGAAATCACTTGGAGAAAAGATAGAAAATTTCCTTGATACCATTTCTCTGAACGATCTGCTCAAAGAAGAAACCAGATTAAAGAGGTGAACTATTGGGATTACCGGATACTGTTTCTATGAATGAACACACACAGCTTAAGTTCCTGAACGCACCGATAAATGCCGATTCTACTACGGACATAATTTATATGATGTGCCCGATGCATCTGCTGACTATCGAGGAGAAGATAAGAGAGATCAAAAATGGACAGGTCCTTTCCATCCTCACAGATTATGACGGCGCCCTTGAGGATATCCCTGCATGGTGCAATAAAACAGGCAATGAATTCATGGGGATATATGAGGACTCGGACCATTATAAATTTTATATCAAAAAGACAAAGGAGCTGCCATGAAAAAAATATATCTTGACTATGTTGCAACAAACCCCCTTCATCCTGAAGTCCTTGACGCGATGCTCCCATACTTTAATGAACTGTATGGCAACCCTCTGAGTATCTACGAACCTGGGATGAAGGCGCGGACTGCCCTCGAGCAGGCAAGGGAAAGCACAGCATCGCTTATAAACGCCAAATCCAAAGAGATCATCTTTACCGCAAGCGGGGCAGAAGCTAATAATTTTGCGCTAAAAGGGATCGCGTACGCAAACCAGAGCAAAGGGAAACATCTCATCGTCTCAAAAATAGAACATCATTCTATTTTGAATACAGCACGCTTTCTTGAAAAGCAGGGCTTTGCAGTTACCTATCTCCCTGCTGACAAGAACGGAACTGTTAACCCATCAGACGTTGAAAAGGCTGTCACCAAAGAAACCATCCTCATATCCGTCATCCATGCAAGCCCTGAAATAGGAACGATCGAGTCCATTGCGGAAATCGGCGCTATTGCAAAGCAGAAAGGGATAATCATACATACCGATGCGGTCGCATCAGTCGGTAATATACCCGTTGATGTTAACTCTTTGAATGTCGATCTCCTTTCTTTCGCAGCTCACCAGTTCTATGGCCCCAAGGGTGCAGCGGCTCTGTATGTTCGTGAAGGAACAAGGATAGTCCCTCTCATTTACGGCGGGATACAGGAAGGCGGACGCAGGGCCGGCACTGAGAATGTCCCTGCGATCGTCGGGATGGGAAAGGCTGCCGAACTTGCGAAAAGAGATCTTCAGAAGCGCATCGATCATGTGAAGGCACTGCGGGACAAGCTGATAGAGAACACATCCAGGATAGACAAGATACTTCTCACGGGACACCCGCAGTTGAGGCTGCCCGGCCATGCAAGTTTTGTTGTGGAATATATCGAAGGGGAAGCCATGCTCCTGCTCCTTGCAGCAAAAGGCATCTATTGTGCAAGCGGTTCCGCCTGCAGTTCAAAAGCATTAAAGGCATCACCCGTTCTGCTTTCGATCGGAGTTCCCTCGCATGTTGCGCAGGGCTCAGTGGTTTTTACCCTCGGCCAGGAAACCACAGAAGAAGACATACAATATTTCAATGAAACATTCCCTCAGATAATATCCCGCCTGAGGCAGATATCTCCTTATGCAAAAGGATGGGAAGGAACGGAGGATTCGACATGTACAGCGAAAAAGTAATGGACCATTTTACAAATCCAAGGAACGTTGGAGAAATGCCTGACGCTGACGGCATCGGGACAGAAGGCAACCCTGTATGCGGCGATGTGATGAAGATCTACATTAAGGTGAAAGACGATAAAATAACCGACGCCAAGTTCCAGACCTTCGGATGCGGCGCCGCAATAGCCGTGTCAAGCATGGTCACGGAGATGGCAAAAGGCATGACGCTCGAAGAAGCACTGCAGATAACAAAGCAGTCCCTTGCGAACGCACTTGATGGACTGCCGCCCCAAAAGATGCACTGCTCAAACCTGGGAGCTGACGCTCTGCACAAGGCGATAGAAGACTACAGAACTAAACAGGGGAAATAAGATAAACCACAGAGACCACCGAGAGAAAAGACAGAGAACGAAAATTGAGTGTGAACCTGAATCTTAACGTTTCAACCTTCGATCCTGAATTTAATGTTCTCTGTGCACTCTGTGGTTTACTTCTTCATTGCTGATCATGAAAACCCTCTCCCTCGGCTACTCCCCCTGCCCTAACGATACCTTTATTTTCTATGCCCTGACACAGGGGGTAATTGATACCGGAGACCTGAAATTTAAGGAGATACTCCTTGACGTTGAGACGTTGAACCAGAAGGCCCTGAATACTGAACTTGATATAACCAAGATCTCATACCATGCGTTCGGGCGTCTTCGGGATAATTACGTTCTCCTCAGAGCAGGCAGTGCGCTGGGAAGAGGTTGCGGCCCCCTTGTAGTCGCGAAGCATAACTATACTATGAGCGATCTGCAGGATAAAAAGATCGCCATCCCCGGGAAATTAACCACGGCTTTCTTGCTTCTTCAACTTTATGATCCGGCATTCCGGGCGGGTTTAAAACCCTCCCCTACTCTTGCCCCTGGCCCCTTGCCCCCCGCCTCTGTCTTTATCCCAATGCCATTTGACCGTATAATGGACGCTGTCGCAAATGAAGATGTCGACGCCGGCCTGATAATCCACGAAAGCAGGTTTACTTACCCTTCATATGGACTGAAACAGGTCATAGACCTCGGCGAGTGGTGGGAAAAAGAAACAGGGCTTCCTGTTCCGCTCGGCGGGATACTTGCCAGAAAATCTCTTGGCAATGACCTGATAAAACAGATAGACGCGTATATCAGATCAAGCGTTCAGTATGCCTTTTCTCATCGTGCTGAACCTATGGAATACATCAAGAAACACTCTCAGGAACTCTCTGATAACGTTATTGAACAGCATATCAATCTGTATGTGAATAACTATTCTATTGATATAGGTGCTGAAGGCGAAAAAGCGGTCAGGGAATTCCTCTCTCGTGCTGAAGATGCGGGGATCATTCCAAAAGTTGAGCGATAAGCTGTCAGCTATCAGCAGTCAGCTTATAAATACTGTTTT
>QZKC01000050.1 GCA_003599425.1 Nitrospiraceae bacterium
CAGACGAACCTGAGGAGCCTCATCAGGATACGGTCCTGCTGGAACTGCAGGAGAAGGTCAAAAATGCACAGATGCCTTCTCATGCAGAACAGATCG
The DNA here is from genome assembly GCA_003599425.1 of Nitrospiraceae bacterium. Classification (GTDB taxonomy): domain Bacteria; phylum Nitrospirota; class Thermodesulfovibrionia; order UBA6902; family UBA6902; genus SURF-23. The sequence goes on from QZKC01000050.1 coordinate 97, forward strand.
CCATGAAGGAGCTAAACCTCCTGCAGAAAATGGGGCCGGCCACCGCTGAATATACCATTGGGATCACGTACATCGATTATCTTGTCACTCTTCCGTGGAACAGGAGGACCGATGACAACCTCGATATAGAAAGGGCCTCACGGATACTTGATGAAGACCATTACGGGCTTGAGAAGATCAAGGAGAGGATACTTGAGTATCTTGCTGTCAGGAGACTTAAGAGTGGCAGGAAGCCAAGGATCCTGGTTGTGGACGATGAAGAGATAGTCAGGCGGAACATGAGCCATGCACTTAAAAAGGAAAACTGTGTTGTCGACACAGCATCCGACGGCCTTGAGGCGATGGAAAGGATTGAGAAGATCGATTATGATTTGATATTCACGGACATGAAGATGGAGCAGATCGGCGGCATGGAGATCCTCAAAAGGACCAAGATGAGATGCCCGGATACTGAGGTGGTCATGATAACAGGCTACGCTACTGTCGACACTGCTGTGGAATCCATAAAGCATGGCGCGTTCCATTATATCGCAAAGCCTTTCAGTCTGGATGATGTCAGGACGGTTGCACGGCAGGCGCTGGAAAAGCGGAGTATGCAGAAAGAGACAAAAGGTTCTGTTCTCTGCTTCTCAGGGCCTCCCGGCACGGGAAAGACATCCCTCGGAAGATCGGTTGCGCGCGCCCTCGGGAGGAAATTCTCCCGCATCTCTCTCGGAGGAGTGAAGGACGAGGCAGAGATCAGGGGTCACAGGAGGACCTATGCCGGTGCGATGCCAGGGAGGATCATAGAGGAAATAAGGAGGGCTGAATCTTATAATCCGCTGATCATCCTCGATGAGCTCGACAAGATCGGCGCTGATACCAAAGGAGATCCTGCGGCAGCCCTGCTTGAGGTGCTGGACCCTGAACAGAATGCGCATTTCACGGACCACTATCTTGATGTTACGTTTGACCTTTCAAATGTCATGTTCATCATCACTGCGAATATTGCGGAAAACATCAATGATGTCCTGAGAGACAGGATGGAGGTGATCGAGTTCCCCGGGTATATGGAAGAAGAGAAAGTAAAAATAGCGTCTCAGTTCCTTATTCCCCGTCAGATACGCGAGACCGGGCTTGTCAATAATCCTCCTGAATTCAGCAGCGAAGCAGTCTATAAGATCATACAGGAATACACCTATGAGGCCGGGATACGCGATCTCAACAGACAGATCGCTTCAATATGCAGGAAGATAGCAAGGGATTACGTCCGGGAACATGAAAAATCTGAACGGGTGAGCGTTACTGCAGACAGCATTCAGAAATTCCTCGGGCCGAGGAGGCATTATTTCGAGATCGCTGAAGGCAGGGACAGGGCAGGCGTGACGACCGGACTGGTATGGACCGAGGTGGGAGGTGATATCATCTTTGTGGAGACCGCGCGAATGAAGGGGAAGCAGCAGCTTATTCTTACGGGCTCTCTCGGGGATGTAATGCGTGAATCAGCCCAGACGGCGCTGAGCTATATACGCAGCAATGCCCAGGCTTTCGGTATTCCCGAAAACTTTTTCGAACATCATGACATCCATATCCATGTCCCGGCAGGCTCAATCCCGAAAGATGGCCCTTCCGCGGGCACGACCATAGCATTGTCCCTCATTTCCCTTTTGAGCGGCAGAAAGGCAAGGAGGGATGCGGCAATAACAGGTGAGCTGACCCTGAGCGGACGCATCCTGCCGGTAGGCGGGATAAAGCCGAAGATGCTCGCGGCCAAACGCGCAAAAATAAAGACCGTCATACTGCCTTTAAAGAACAGGACAGAAGTTGAAAGCCTTTCTGAAGATGTCAGAAAAGGGCTGGATATCCATTTTGCAGACAGGATAAAGGATATTGTTGATATAGTGCTTGCGCCAGCAGAGCATTAATGCACAAAGGGCAGCCTGCTGCGAAATTTCTCTACTCGAAAAAAAACCATTTTACATTCTTGATTATGTGCAATTCGTGCCTTTGTTTTTTTTATAACTCTTAACTCCTGACTCTTCACTCTTTTCAAAAGGTGTCGTATAGAAATTTCTCCGCAGGCGGCCCTTTGTGCCTTTGGCACTGTGTACCTTCCATTTACAGGAAGTTCGACTCCTACATTGAAATCTTTGTAATGACGCCGTGTAGCTTTTCAGGCGGAAATTCATAGAACTTTATGAATGAGGGCGAGATCCTTTTGATCAGTGAAAAGAGCTTCCAGACAAGGCTTCTCGCGGAGATGTCTTCCAGCCCGTAGTACACTGCCCGCTCGACTATCCCGGCTTCCCTGAGGATGTCATCCGGTTTTATGACTTCCATATATCCTGCCTGTATCTCGAACGACCTGAGGCCAAACGCCAGATTCTCCCTGTAAAAGCCGGTAATGCCGAACGGGTCGTTCCTGCCGACTATGGAGACAAAGACATTGTCTTCATAAATTATGCCGTGATAGAACATGGTCTGCGTAATGTACGAGGGGATGCTTCTGACGTCGCGAATAAGAAAGAGGGCTGTGCCTTTTATCTGGGGCTCAGTTCCATATGCCTCCTTGAATTTGGGTATGAATTCCTGGAAGGGCATGAATTTCATCTTCCGGTACAGTCTTTTCTGACCGAGGGTATAAAGCAATATGATAAAAAGGGGAAGCGAAGAGAGCACCAGCGACCAGAAGCCTCCATGCGGCACCTTGTAAAAGTTCGCGGAGAAATAAAGGAGATCGACACAGGCAATGAAAAATGACAGAAGTGAGAGGTAGGGTTTCTTCTTGAGATAGAAAATGAACGTCATCATGATCCCTGTGATGGTCATATCACCCGTAACTGCAAGGCCGTAAGCGGCAGCAAGCCTTGATGACTGTCCGAACAAAAGCATGATGAAGAGCACAGCTATAAGCATTCCCCAGTTCACCGAACTGATATAAATCTGCGACTTCCTCTCAATAGATGTATAGTCTATTTTGATCATGGGCAGGATCCGTGTGGTCATGGCCTGGAAAATGATTGAAAACATGCCGCTGATCATGGCCTGTGAAGCAATGATAGTGGCAAAGATGCTCAGCAGGAGAAAGGGAACGTAAAGGTTTTGGGCATAATGGAAGATCATCTCAAAGAGCACATTCTTTGCCCCTGGATGCCGGAGCAGGTAAGAGCCCTGGCCGAGGTAGTTCAGGACCAGGAACACATATACGCCGTACCAGGCCTTTCTGATAGGCCTCGCGCCGAGATGCCCCATGTCTGCGAAGAGGGCCTCGCCGCCTGTTGCACAGAGGATTACCTCTCCAAGCACGATATAGCCTTTCCAGCCGTTATGGAGGAGGAAGTCAATGCCGTAATAGGGATTGATCGCTTTCAGAACGACCGGCGCTTCGTAAATGGAAACAACGCCTGAAATGCCCAGTGATAAGAACCATACGGTCATGATAGGGCCGAAGGCAAACGCCACTTTCTCTGTACCCCTGCTCTGGAAAGAGAACAGAATTATAGCGATGACCATGGATATAAGTATGATCGTGGTCTCGGAAGTATTTTCAAATCCGGGGATCAGGACCGAACCTTCGACCGCGCTCAGAATACTTATAGCGGGGGTGATAACTCCGTCTCCCATGAGAAGCGAGACCCCGATAAACGCCAGGATCGAAACGACAGCAGTTTTTTTGCCCGGTTTCATAAGTACAGTTAGAGCTTCCCTGAGCACAATGGTGCCTCCCTCGCCGCGGATACTGAGGCTCATGGCGAGCCAGTTATACTGAAGCGAGACCAGGATCATCATGGTCCAGACTATGAGCGAGAGGATGCCGATGATATTTTCAGGTGTGGGCTGGAGAAAAAGGAAGACAACAGTCAACGTATATATCGGGCTCGTGCCGATATCTCCGAATACTACGCCTAATGCCTTGATGATGCCTTTCATTTTCGGTCAACAGTAATTGTACAATTATTTTTGAAAATTAGGAATAAAGATAGACTGACATCAATGGCACAGAGGGGCAGAGGCACAGAGGCACAAAGGTAAGGCTGGAGAAGGATTCCTGTACGACACCACTAAAAACGAGTTAAGAGTGTGGAGTTAAGAGGTTAGGAAAGAGAATAAACCTGAAATAAACCCGATAAAATCGGGGCCAGAAAAAGCTGTCAGCCGTCTGCTTTCAGCTGTCAGCTAAAAGACATAGTTGCTGATGGCTGAAAGCTGATCGTGATTGCCTGATTATATCTTCAGCAGATAATATCTTATCCAGACATAAATAGTCGATATGGCCACAGTCAGCAGCATGATCGGCATGCCGTATGCCATGAACTTCATGAAAGATATCTTTCTCCCGGCCTTTTCTGACATCCCTACTACAATGACATTTGCCGAAGCCCCTATCGCGGAGCCGTTGCCGCCGAGACAGGCGCCGAGCGCAAGAGACCACCATACCGGCATAAGGTCAGGGTGATGCAGCAATGCTCTACCTGAAAGTTCAGGCCATATCTGTCCTGCCATGTCTGCGACAAGAGGATTCATGGTAGCTACGTAAGGGATGTTGTCGACGATCGCGGATGCAAAGGCTGAGAACCACATGATGACCATGGATGTTGCAAAGAGATTGCCCTGGGTGATATCGAGGACCTTTATGGACATCCATTTTATGAGCCCGACCTTTACCACTCCTCCGACAATGATAAAAAGGCCTATAAAGAAAAAGATTGTGGGCCATTCAACTTCAGCCAGGATATGATGCGGCTCATGGGTGTTTGAAAGAAGAAGCAATAGTCCTGCACCGAACAGCGCAACAGTGGCAGGCTGGAAATGGAGCATGCCGTGGAAGACAAAGCCCGTGAGCACCAGGAAAAGCACAAAGAGCGATTTTTTCAGCATGACAGGATCCTTTATGGCATCATGTTCGTTCATAGACATGATCCTCTCCTTTAATTCGTCTCTCGTCTTCATTTTTCTTCCCCATATAAGTTTTATGACCGCTATGTAAACCACCATCATCACAACTACTATAGGGGCCAGATGATAGATGAAGTCCATAAAGTTCAGTTGCGCCTTCGAGGCGATCATGATGTTGGGCGGGTCGCCGATGAGCGTTGCGGTGCCGCCTATATTGGATGCAAGGACGCAGGATAAGAGATAGGGGACTGGGTCTACTTCAAGGGCGTCAGCGATGAGGAGGGTCACCGGAGTTATCAAAAGGACGGTCGTCACATTATCCAGCAATGCGCTGAGCACTGCTGTTACAATTGCAAAGATGGCCATGATCCTGAACGGCTCGCCTTTTCCCCATTTGGCGCTTTTGATGGCAATGTACTCGAACACTCCCGTAGGCCTCATGAGGTTGATGATGATCATCATGGATATGAGCAGGAAAATGACGTTCCAGTCAATGCCGAATTCCTCAATATGGAACGCCTCATGCTGGTGGAGTATCTTCAGGACCAGCATGAGGCCAGCCCCGAACACCGCAACTATGGTCTTGTGTATCTTTTCAGAGACTATTACTGTATACGCAAGCAGGAAGATGGCAGTTGCGGTCCAGAAGGCATTGTCCATTACAAAAGGCTGTGCTGCAGCGGCTGCCTCACTGGTCATCTTGCCCCTCCGCTATTTTCGTCGAGCATAGACCTGGTTATCACAAAGAACAGATCTCTCTCATAAAGCATCCCGACTACTTTGCTTTCTTTATTCAGGACAGGCAGCCTTTTGACATTGTGCTTGATCATATGGTCGACACATTCCATGAGCGGAGCATCTTCATGTATCGTAATTACGTCTCTGGTCATCATTTCCGAAACCTTATGGTCTTTCATTTTTTTTGCGAGGTTTTCCACCATGCCGTCCCAGGTAAAATGTCCCAGGTCCATCAATGACAGATATGAGGGGAATACGGCCTTGAGAATGTCCCCCATCGAAAGGAAGCCGATCATTTCCCCTTTGTCGTCAAGGACCGGCAGGCCTTTCACGCCGTATTTCTCTTCATCCCTTTTGGCGGACCTCAGGATATTTGCTGCTTCTTTTAACGTTGAGTCAGGCTTCAGATATTCCTGAAGCGGGATCATCAGATCTTTTGCCTTCATGACACCTCCGATCAACAAATAATTTTGACGTAATAGTATAAATCATATGCTGTTTTATTTTAATCATTTAATAATATTTTTCCGTCCAGTCACAGACCGTCCAGCTACAGACTTGCACTCTTCTTTTTATCCTGTATAATTTGAATTAAATAAAGAGCAGCAATTACGAACCTCATTGGGAATATTGTCTCCCATCTGGGCAACGTGCAGAAGCGCATCCAGCTCCGGCAGGCAGCGCTTTTCTATAAAGCAGACCCCGATTATGGCAGCCGTGTGGCAAAGGGACTGGGACTGGACCTGAATAAGGTCGACTCACTCGCCAAGATGAAGTTCTTGCCGCGGATCAGGAAGGGGAAATGAAATCTATGACCCTACGACGAAAACAGGGCAGGGCGCCAGGCTGATGACCTTTTCCACGACATTATCGCCAAAGAACTTTCTTATCCAGTTCCTCTTTTTGGCTCCCATAACTATAAGGTCGCATCTTTCTTCTTCGGCTACTTCAATGATCTTTTTATGGACCTCTCCTTCCTCCATACGTGTCTTGATGAGCGCGCCTTCAGCTTCAGCAGTGGCTTTTATATCGGAAAGGGCTTGATGTCCGTTGCTGTTCAATATATCTTCTATATTTTTTATTCCTGTCAGGTTCAGGTCTCCCTCATAGGAAGGCAATACCTTTACGACTGTGACCCAGCATTTTTCATCCTGAGCGAGTTTCAGCCCTTCAGTGAGGACCTCTTTGGAACCATTCACTGCGATTAATATCTTTCTGTATCCTCTCATATTGTTCTTTTCACTCCTTCGCTTTTATCCTTTTGACTTTTGTCTTCTGCTCTTCTGACCTGCACTCTTTTCTCACTTCACTACAAGTATCGGACATGAGGCATGGATTATGACCCTCTCGGCGGTGCTGCCGATGATAGCCTTGTTGACTCCTCTGTATCCGTAGCTTCCCATGACTATAAGGTCGGTTTTTAAACTTTTAACTTTTCCTGTTATTACTTCGTCCGCATGCCCTTCCTCTATGTTCAGTTTTATAGATGTGTCGTCTCGCTCTGCGAGCTTTTTTGCCGTATCGAGAATTTTTTGCGCTTCCTGCCAGAGGGTTTTCTTTATTGAATCAGTCCTGAAAAAACCGATCATTTCTTCATACCGTGGAATAACGTACATTGCGGTTATCTGCGCGTTATTGATCCGGGCCATCTGTACCGCGCGGTTCAGGGCCTTCTGGCTGGGGACTGAACCGTCAAAAGGCACAAGTATGGAATTATACTCGCCCGTACACTCGGTGCAGGGTTTTTTCACCACCAGCACGTCTACTGGAGAGTTAAGGATGACATAGGATGTTACACTACCCATGAGCAGCCGGTTCAGGCCTTTCCTTCCATATGTGCCTAACACTATCAGGTCGGCTTTTTTCTCATGCGCAACATCGACAATCACTGTCGGCGGATCTCCCTCACAGAGCAGCGATTGAACATCTATGCCAAACTCTGAGGTCACCATCTCTTTGCTCTGAACGCATGCCTTCTCACCGGCCTTCAGTCGTTTTTCCAGTTGTTCAGGAGCTATCCCGAATTCCTCGGTATCAAAATACACGGCATGCGCAAGAATAAGTTTGCCGCCATTTTTTCGTATCCAGTTCGACGCCTCAATAAGCGCAGCTTTGCTTGGTTGAGAATCATCGAAACCCACCAGCAGGGTTTTATAGATGGTATTTTCAGGGAGTGTCTTTTTGGCGGTGTTTCCGCCGGTTGTCTTTTGTGTAATTGCATTTCCCATATTAATGAGCACCTCCCCCTTTTCTGAAGATCAATCCTACCCCGAAACCCGCAGCGAGCGCAGCAAGAATCGATATGACTCCATAGAATGCGGCGTTGTTCTTTGCCATTCCGGCAAGCGTTTTAACAATTCCGACCTGTTCAACCAGAACAGTTGTTTCAGCCTTTTCCACAACCTGTTTGTCCTTTACCGCATACACGCTGACGAGGTATTGTCCGGGAGGCGCCTGATACGGCCAGTCTGTCAGGATATAGTAGGATTGACGGCCATTGTTCGCTGATGTCAGTATCTTGCCTGTTGAACTCGCATAGAGGCGGGAGGATTCCTTGAACTTAACAAATTCATTGAACCATGTTGTCTTTTCTTCTCCGGCAGAGGCAGGTGTTATTTCAGCATGCCTGCTGAGCGCGGGATAGCCGAGTACATATTTGTCCATTTCTTCAGGGCTCAGGATGTCCCCGATTTTCTTTGTACTGTGAACGGTATAAAGGTTCGGCACATGCTCGAATTCCATATTCCCGACATTCATCCATAAAAAGCCTGCGGCCTTGCCTTTCTTCCGCAGAACCTGATTGCCTTCAGTAGAAGTTATCTTGATGATCAGGTCTGTGCCCTGGTCCGACTCGCCTTTTACGCTTACCGTACTGCCGTGATAAAAGAAGTCGATCTTTATATGGTCATGGTTTGCCTTTATCGTCAATTCAGCGAAAGCGTTCACCGAAAACATCATCAGAACAATGAGCGCAATATGTAAGATTGAAAACTTGAAATTTGAAACTTGAAATTTGAGATTTTTCATTAGTGTCCTCCCCCCTGTGACAAGAGCAGCGATGGTGTTAATGTAAGTTCAAAAATGATCTTTACGGTCACCGCGAGAACGATAGCCGCAAGGATCACCTTGAGCTGTTCTCCCTTGAGCTTTCTTCCAAAGACTGCGCCTATCTGTGCCCCGACAGTTGAACCCAGCAGCAGAAGCACTGCGAGGATAAAATCCACATTATGATTGGTATAGGCCTGAAGGAATGTGACTTCGATGCAGTTGAACAGTATCTGGAACAGGCTTGTGCCAACTACTACATGCATTGGCATCCTCAGGATATAGACCATGACAGGCACCATAAGAAAACCGCCTCCGACCCCCATGATAGCAGCGAGCACTCCGACAAATGTTCCGAAGATTATGGGAAGCAGTGCGGAATGGGTGACCCCTGATTTTTCAAAACGAGTCTGAAAGGGCAGCGACTTCAGGAATCTTGTAAATCCGGAGTCCTTCACAGCCTTGACCTCTTCTGTCTTCTTTTTCTTCATGCTGTTCAGGCTTTCGATCAGCATGTACGTACCGACAACTCCGAGCATGATGACATAGGTCATCTTTATGGTGAAATCTGCATTTCCGGTTGCCTTGAGTATCTTGATCGCATGCACTCCGAAGAGTCCTCCTGCGAAGCCGCCGATGAGCAGATAGAGCCCCATCTTAAAATCCACATTACCCACCTTCCAGTGTGCGAAGGTCCCTGATGTCGAGGCGGCCACGATCTGGTTGGAATCCGTAGCAGCGGCAACCGTTGAAGGGATGCCGAACATTATTAAAAGAGGCGTCATAAGGAAGCCTCCTCCTACCCCGAACAGGCCTGACAGCAAACCCACCGCCAGCCCCAGTCCCACAGGGATAAGGATGTTGATGCTTGTTAGTGCAACCGGTAAATAAAGATACATAAAATTCATGAAACCATCTCCTTATTGTTGAAATTAAATTTATGCAGCATAAAACTGCTTTGCCATAGTTACGATTGGTCGTGAAGCTGTTCTCACAAGCCGTTGCAATTCACCTGATGAAATGTTCCCGTTCTCTGTTACGCTCGGACTTAACAGCACCATATCAACACGATTTTTCTGTTTCAGAAAGTCTTTTATTGCCGTGGCAGCATCCTTTGCAACCGTGTATACCTTTGCTGCGATCCCGGCGTTCTGGCATTTATCCATTAACGTGCAGAATTTTTTTCCGGAAGGGCTGTCAGGATCGAGAGAGAGTATTTCCCGCGCGGTCTCATGTTCATCAGCTTCAGCAAAGGAAATAGCCGACATTATTTCCTCAAACCTTTTCAGGAATTTGTTTTTGTGGGCCAGCAGAATGGTAAGATCCTCACTCATGGCCTTTGCAAGGTCAATCGCATATGAAAGCCCTTCGTCAAAATCTTCGTTTTGATACGTCACGAATAAAAGCTGTTTTCTCATACATATCCTCCGGGTTTTACCTAAAGAATCGCATGAAGCATGCCATGTGAAACTGCCTGAAAAAAAAGGATAAAAAGATAAGGGGGAATTACCCGTTCAGAATATGAACAGTGTTAATGGGGGCTTCTAACGCTATAGCGTAGTAAAGATGTATGATAATAGGCTGATTTTAAAAGATACTTATGATAGAAACAGGAAAAATCTCAGCAGCGTTCAGAATATGAACGGTGTTAACATTTAAAATAGTTTTATTCTTCCTTCAGGATCTTCCAGAGACTTGTTCTGGACATGCCCAGAATTTCCGCTGCCTTTGTCCTGTTGCCGTTGAACATTTTCAGGACCTTTTCAGCGTATTCCTTAATGAGCTCATCAGCCGTTTTGAGCTTGTCAGGGTCCAGGGTTTCTATCTGTAGCAAACGGATGCTCTGGGGAATGCTTTCAGGAGTAATTTGGGAAGTCTTTTCGAGTATGATAGCGCGCTCAACTATGTTTTCAAGCTCTCTGACATTTCCCGGAAAACTGTAGTTCATCAGTATGTCCATCGCTTCTTTCGTGAACCCTGATATCTTTTTGCCGGACTTAGGGAGATGCTTTTGAAGGAAGAACGTGCTGAGAGGCCTGATATCGTCCACGCGTTCCCGCAGCGGAGGGATATTGATCTGCATGACGTTCAGCCGGTAGTACAGGTCTTCCCGGAACCTGCCATCCGATATGAGGCGTTTTACATCCTGGTTGGTTGCGGCGAGGAACCTGACATCGACCCTCATCGGCCTTGTTCCGCCTACCCTGTAAAATTCGCCTTCCTCAACCACCTTCAGCAGTTTTGCCTGCAGGTTTGGCGAGAGCTCTGATATCTCGTCAAGGAAGAGGGTGCCGGTATCAGCTATCTCGACGAGCCCCTGCTTTGTCGTGACTGCTCCGGTGAATGCGCCTTTTTCGTGGCCGAACAGTTCACTGGACAGGAGTTCTTCCGTAAGGGTGGCGCAGTTTATGGAAAGGAAATGCCTGTCTTTTCTTGTGCTGGTAAAGTGTATTATCTTTGCCAGAAGGTTTTTGCCGACACCGCTTTCCCCGGTGAGGAGCACACTGCAATCTGAGGCCTGCATCCCTTCAATTACCGAGAGTATTTTTTTCATGCGCTCGCTCCTGGCGATAATGGTCACCTCTTTATGTATCCCCAGGAATGTCTTTAAAGCAATATTTTCTTTTTTGATCTGCTTCTGCTCATGTATCTTGTTGATTCTCAGAAGCAGTTCATCAAGGTCAAAGGGCTTAGTTATGTAATCATACGCCCCTTTTTTCATTGCCTTCACCGCAGAGCCGATGCTCCCGAAGCCGGTGATGATTATTACTTCTGTCTCAGGGTTTTTCTCCTTGATCTTATCCAGGAGTTCAATGCCGCTCATCCCCGGCATTTTTATATCGGTGACAAGGATATCAAAATATGCGCTGTCTATCTTTTGCATTGCTTCATTACCGTCTTTTGCTCCGGTAACCTCGAACCCTTCTTCCTTGAGCGTTTCGATGATATTGTTCAGAGTTATTTCTTCGTCTTCCGCAACAAGTATGCTGAACGCCATGATTACATATCCCCCTTTGGCAATGTAATGGTGAAGGTTGTCCCTTTTCCCTCTTCGCTGTCTATTGCTATCCGGCCGTTGTGTTTCTGAATTATGTTAAACACTATCGCAAGTCCCAGTCCGGTGCCCTTATCTTTTGTGGTAAAGAAGGGTTCGAACATCTTTTCAGTGGTTGAGCGCGACATTCCCTTGCCCGTGTCGGAAACCCGGATCTTCGCAAATGAGTTTTCAAGCCTTGTTATTACTGAAAGTCTGCCGCCTTCCGGCATAGCGTCGATAGCGTTGTTGAACAGGTTTATGAATATCTGTTCTATCTGCTCAGGGTCAACATATATCAGTATTTCATCAGGATCAGAGTCCAGCGTGAAGTTTATGCTCTCTGTCTTTGCTGTATCGACGATCTGTTTGTAAGCGCCCTTAATGAGATTGTTCAATTCAATATCCCTCATCTGCGGTTCCCTTCCTTTTGCAAACTCGAGAAGGTCGCCTACGATCTTCTTGACCCTCATGGTCTGGCTGAAAATATCGTCCAGGCCTGATCTTATATAAGGCGGGCATTCCTCGCCGGATTTTTTTGTCAGCCTCTGCGCTGTTGTATAAATATTGTTCAGCGGGTTATTAAGTTCATGAGCAACACCTGACGCAAGGGTTCCAATGGATGCGAGTTTCCTGCTCCTGAGCAACTCGTCATTTTTCTTCATAAGCTCCTGGTCCCGCGCTGTAAGATCGGTCTCCATCCTGTTGAACGCATTGATAAGAACGCCGACCTCGTCCTGTTTTTCAGGGATGGACAATATTGAGAAATCACCCTTGCCGGTCCTCTCTATGGCATAAGACAGTATCTTCAGGCGTTTTGCGATGCTGTGGCTTATGGCGAACAGGGCTAACAGGCCCACGATAAACGACAGAGGGAAAAGAATCAACGCTATCGTCTGTGACGCGCTGATGGCTTTTTCCGCTTTTTCCCTCGCGGCCCGGTCCAGTTCATTGGAGATGCGCAGTATCTCCTCTCCGTCTTTCCTGAGAGAGATCATTAAGGTGTTAAGCTCGTGCAAATTTTTTATTGCAGGGTCTGATCCACTGAGGGAAAAGGTCTTGCCCAGGAGTTCAGCGTTCACGAGGGGGCGCTCAAGGAATGTAGCTTCCACAAGCTGAAAGAGTACCGAATAGTGCGAGTTCCGGGGCTTGATCTGCGCAAGTTTTTCCTGCACCTCGCGGTAAATGTTTTCGATGCCGTTGAATTTAAGGCCGTATTCATCTATCTTCCTTTCAAGAACCGCCAGTCCTTCATTGCTGTAAACAGTCCTTCCCTGCCGAAGAAGCGCTTTCAGTTCTTTCAGTTGGATGTGGACATTTCCGACTTCTTTCAGTTCTCCGTACAGGAGGAAGTTTTTCTCGTGCCTTCTGAGTTGAAGGGACTTGCCTCTCAGGTTGTCGGAAAGTTCGAGGTAGCGGATCTCTCTCCTTATCTCCAGAAAGCTGATGAAACCGAAAATAACAAGAGCGGCTATGATGGTCGAACTGGTAAGGAAACCGAGGATAATTTTCTTTTTAAGTGACATGGCGGACTTATAATATCATCAGAGAGCAAGAAATAAAATTTAAGCCTTTACGATCAGGACCGGGCAGGAGGAGTAACCGATGACTTTCTCTGTCACGCTTCCCATAATGAACTTTCTGAGGCCGGTGCGGCCATGGCTTCCCATAACGATCACGCTCGCATTTTCTTTTTTTGCAAAATCGGTCAATACCTGATATGCTTCGCCTTCACCGATAAAAGTTTCAGCCGCAATACCTGAGGCTTCAGCCATTTTCTTTACTGATGCAACAAACTCCCTGGCTTTTCTGATCAGGTCTTCTACTGCCTTGGGAGCCTCTGCGTAAAATTCAGCAGGTACGTCGACAACAGAAATGACCCGGAGCTCACCGCCGTATGATTTTGCGAACTCTATTGCCTTCAGAGCTGCAGAGTTGCTGTATTTAGAACCATCCGTTGCGAGGAGGATCTTTTTCCATCCAATGACCGCTTCCTGCGGCACAACGAGGACGTCTCGTGTGCTGTGGCCGATGACGCGGGCCGTAACGCTTCCAACAAAGGTCCGTTCGATACGCGACATTCCGCGCCTTCCCATGACAATGACCCCTGAATTTTCCGTTTCCGCGATCTCAGCGAGTTTTTCATACGGCACTCCTTCCTCGAACACGGTTTTTATGAGGGCGCGTTCTTTTTCTGCTATGGCTTTTGCTTTGGAAAGGATTTCCTCGCCGGTGTGCTTCATGGCTTTGTGTATGTCTTTGATGCCGGTGAGGTCGAGGTCGCCTTCATATGAAGGTACTATCGTTGCTGCGGTTATCCAGGATTTTTCATCATTGGCAAGCGTGAATGCCTGCAAGAGGGCATTCACGCTTGACTCTGAACCGTCAAAGGCGACAAGAATTTTTCTGTACAGACCCATGGTTATACTTTACCATGTTCATAAGCTTCCTGAGCCGCCAGCTTTTCAGCTCTGCGACCCTGCCACATTGCTTTAAGTACAATGAAGGCGCCTAGCGCAAGAGCGAATATCATGATCCCGAAGCTTACGCTCTTCAACATCTTTGCCGTATCTGCGGCGATTTCCGTGATCATGCCAAGCTGCGACATATAAACAGGAACCATCAGGGCGCGGCTGAACAGAACCGTGACCATGATGACTCCCATGACAACCTTGATCATGAACGGCTTTACGTACGTTGTACCGATAGCTCCAAGCTGAATCCCGAAGAGGGAGCCCGCAAGGATTATCATCGCGAGACGTATGTCAACCAGACCGCTCAGCGCGTATTTGAATGAGCCGCCAAGTCCCATTACAAAAGCGATGACGAGCTCTGTTGCAGACGCCATCAGGCTTGGGGCGCCGAGGACATAGATCATAGAGGGTACGCCGATGAAACCGCCGACCGCGATCGTTGCGGCGAGCATCCCTGTTGCAAAACCGAGGGGGATGGTAAAGAGCACCGAAACCCTGGCGTTAATGCTTTTGAAGTAAACCATGGTGCCGGGGATGTTGACGGACTGCACCCAGCGCGCAAGTTTGGTGACCTTTTCTTCCGCATTGGTGTTTCCGGACTTGTAGGTTTTTAATGCGTCTATCAGAACAAAAGTCCCAACAACTGCAAGGATCACAACAAATGCTACGCTGACATAAAGATTTGAGCCCGCTTCGCCAAAGGCCTTTTTGATGTTTTCCTGTATTTGTGCGCCATATAAGACCCCGGCTTCAGCAGATATGCCAAGCACTATTCCCAGCTTAACATCTACCTGTCCGTACTTCGCCCGCTTGATTGCTCCGACAAGCGCCTTTGGGAATTTGTGGCACATGTTGCTTGCCACGGCTACAAGTCCGGGGACTCCAAGGCTCATCATTCCGGGCGTAAGAACAAAGGCGCCGCCCGAACCGATGAATCCGCTTACAAGACCGCCGACAAATCCGACGAGAAAAAGGTATACGATATTTGCAGTATCAAGATTGATAAAATTGGCCGCTGCATTAATTACGTCGTGCATCTTACTTTACCTCCTTCTTCTTCTTTGCTGCCTCTATTCCCATAACAGTCCAGAAGTCGCCTGTGAACGAGCCGTGAACAAATGAGAATATGAATGCCGTAAGAATCGGTAAGAACGCGTACATCCCGCCGCGTCCGATATACTGGTTAAGAACATCTTGCTTTAAAAGTAGTAACGCATAAAGCGTCACCGATATCGCGCCCATCAGCAGCATTTTCCCGACGGGCTTTCTTTTGACATTGCCGTGTGACATGTTTCCTCCTTGAAGTTCTGTTTTTTAATAGTCGTGTGAGCGGCATGATGTTAATTGGCATTGATCCGTGTACGTTTTTGCTTGTCAGTTCTTTTTCTGAGCTGTTTGTCCGTGGACTTCCTTTCCCTGATGATCTCTGCAGCAGTTCCAAATTCACCTGCCTCGGCGAATGCAGCGGCTGCGTACATGTCCTCTAATTTCTTGAAAAGCTTTTTCATGGTACGTCCTCCTTTTAAATGTTATGGGTTTGATTCCCTTTACTGTTAATGGAGTTATTCACTCCTGTTTATACTGTTATGCATTGGCCTCTGCCGGCCCTGATATGGCGACAACCGGTTTGGTTATATTTTTCAGAAATCTTTTCAGGTCTATTCTTTTTTTACTGACTGAAAGGTTCGGGCTTAAAAGGACCATGTCTATCTCGGGCCTGTGTTTCAGAAAATCTTTTGTGGCGGTTATCGTGTCTTCAAATGCTATATGGAATGTAAAAGGTACAGAGTTCTCCCTGCATTTCTCATTCATTTCATTGATCTTCTTCTGAGCGGTCTTTTTCAACTCCTTTTCCTGCGACTGCATCAGTTCCCGGACACTGTTAAGATCACCTGCCTCTGCAAACGCTACTGCTGCCATTACATCTTCATAAGTTTCTGCCATCTTCTTGCTGTAAATGATCAATGCCGCTATGCCGGACTTGAGTGTTTTTGCAAGCTCAAGGATATAAGTAAAACCGTTGTCGCAATCTTCACCGCCTTTTGTTACGAATAAGAGTTTTTCATTCATCATAAAGACCTCCTTGAAATTACAAGCATCTAAATCCAAGATGCGTGCCAGCGTGCAACTTGATGAAAATATGAGATTCAGAAAAAATCTTTTCCAGTCAAACTGTTTCAGTAATAAACATCAATGAACGCTAATGAACAGGCAATGGGGGCATTCCCTGAGGATTGTTACAGGAATATTCGTCTAAGGTATGAAAATAGATGTACAGCAGAGGATCAGGATGTATAATTTGTCTTAAGGAGGTCGTAGTGATGAAAGAAAATGAAGGGAAGGGTATCCCCGCGAATAAGGAACCGTCGGGTCCATATGGCGAATGAGAGGACTTTTCTCGCATGGATAAGGACCAGCATCGGGATCATGGCCTTTGGTTTTGTAGTGGAGAAGTTTGCTTTCTTTGTAAGGCAGATGTCTTATTATCCTATAAAAAGCAGTTAGCCACAGATTAACGCAGATTATCACAGATTTATTATAAGCTTAACTAACTTTTGCCTTTCACCTATCAGGTGAATATATA
>QZKC01000017.1 GCA_003599425.1 Nitrospiraceae bacterium
GAGTAAGAGATATCTCCCCTGACACCGTAAAAATACTGATGACCGGACACGCTGAGCTCTCAGTTGCCATCGATGCGATAAATAAAGGCGAGGTCTTCCGCTTTATAACAAAACCCTGGGATGACGACATGATGGTCAGCACTGTTCATGATGCCGTCAACCGGTACCATGTTCTCTCATCTTTGAAAATGCAGGATGAGTACAAATTACTTTCACTTGCGCAAACCATAGAATTAAAAGATTCATATACCCGCGGCCATTGTGAGAGAGTGGCAAAGTATGCCCTGATCATTGCCAATGCCTTGAAGTTGCCTGAGTGGATAATAAAAGACCTCACATACGGCTGTTGGCTTCACGACTGCGGCAAAATAGGAGTTCCCGAGAACATTCTCAACAAGAAATGCTCTCTGAATGAAGAGGAGTTTGAAATAATCAAGAAACATCCCCGCTGGGGCGCTGATGTTGCGCGGCAGGCCCGTCTGTCAGAGACCACTATTAAAATTATCCTCTATCATCATGAAAGATATAACGGCACCGGCTACCCGCTGGGCATTAAAAGCAAAGATATCCCTCTGGAAGCCAGGATAGTCACCATAGCCGACGTTTTTGACGCGCTGACTTCCGACAGGTCGTACAGACGACGCTTCAGTGAAAATGAAGCGCTCGAAATAATGCAGTCCATGAAGTCGAGCATTTTTGATCCAGAGCTTGTCGACATATTTCTCAGAGACTACCCTGCCGCTCCCTGATTTGTCCCCTGTTTCCACATTAAGTAAATTTTAATCTTAACTGCCTTTCATGTATACTTTATAATTGTATTCAGAAGAATCTGAACGAACAGGCTGGCTGATAACAATGGAACTGAATCTGGAAAAATGGACAAAAGACTGGACGCTCATGAGCAGGCTCTTCAAGGCCAATGAGATCGCCATTATTTCAGAAAAGCTCAGGGGCATAAAAATACGGAATGTTGTTTTCTGTTCATTCGAAAACAGGTTTGCCAAAAGCGGGGGGCTGGCGGCAGTAACAATGAACATACTGCCTCACCTGAAAGAACTCCCCGGCATCAAGAACGTCATCCTCCTCACTCCTTTTTATCCGAAGATCATGCATAAAGACAGCCTGAGACCTGCAGGCCGGTCCTTCAATGTCCCTTATAACAAAACGACTGTACCGGCTGAACTGTATGAATACACCTGGAATTACAGCCGTCCCCATAACGGCAGCATAAAAGAATATTATATTTCGGCTGAGGGTTTCTTTGAATCAGGCAATAAACTGCAAGATCCGTATATTTATTCCAAAGTCAACGGGACCTTCAATGACAAGGCCATGCGGGAAAGCTCGCTTTTTTTCTGCAAGGCTGCTCCCCTTGCCCTGAATGCGCTGGGCTTCCGTGAAGATATTGTTTTCCATCTTCAGGAATGGCAGACAGCCCTCATAGCGTTAACTTCAAAAGTAGCAATGCTGAACAGCATGCTGACGTCCTGCGGTACAGTCCAGACGATGCATAACTCATATGATTCATTTATCCCCTTTGAACTGCTGTCAGACATTACCGGAAACACATTGAAACAAAAAATATCCACTATCCACGGCAACGGCCTGACAGCATACCAGATCGGCCTGCAGCTCGTTGACGCCCCGGCAACCACTGTCAGCGAAAATTTTGCCGCTGAGCTCACCAGTGATAACCTCCAGACAGAATATTTTGCGCCCCATCTGCAAAGTATATTCAGGAAGAGCGGGGTATACGGGGTGAACAACGGCATGTTTACCGGCATAGCCCCGGAATACGCAGAAATGGCTGCATACACAATTGATGGGATTCGTGCTGTCAAACAGAGCAAAAGAAAGGCCCTTATTAAAATTTTATCCGGTTATAAACCTCAGGAACGTTTCGGAGAGCTTACATACCGTGGCAAAACCATAACAAAACTTCCGGACAATATCCCCATTGTGGTAATGAGCGGAAGGTACGACCCCATGCAAAAAGGTTATGATGTCCTGCTCAGGGTTATAGAGAAATTTGCCGAGGACGAAATAAAGGTAATCACAACACCTCTGACGCTCCGGCCTTCTGATCTCGATTATTTTTATGAAGTAGCCTGTAAATGCAAAGGCAACCTCACTGTCTTCCCGCTGCGGCTGGAAAAAGGTTATCAGGAACTGCAGACCGGCGCCACGTTCGGCATCATGCCTTCCATCTATGAACCCTTCGGCGCTGCTGTTGAATATATGGCAAACGGCACGGTAAATATCGGCAGGGCAACAGGAGGGCTGATCGACCAGATAAACAGTGAGTGCGGTTTCCTTTTCAGGGAAGATGCTGTTTTCAGCACTGTTGAAAATATAAGAAATTTTTATGAGACCGGCAATATTGTGCAGGCAAGAAAATTGAACCCCTGGGTACAGAGCATGGCAGATAACCTGTATGAAACTCTGAAGAAAGCGATCTACCAGTACCAGTACGATCAGGATGCATATTACGGGTTGATCATCAACGGCTTCAGGAAAATCAATAATTTCACCTGGGAAGCGAATGCAAAAAAATATTTTCAGGTATACGAGCAGATAAAAAAGATCTAAGCACTGAACGGACTGCCCTCATCAGCAGGCAATGCTTAAGCGGCGAAGAACCCACTAGTTTCATAAGGAGAACACATGAACACGCACATTCTGGTAATTGACGACGAAGAGAGCATCAGATACACCTTCGAAAACTTCCTCAAGGAGGCTGGATACCGCGTAACAGTGGTCAGAGAATATTCTGAAGCGCTGCGCTTACTGGATAAAGACCATTATCACCTCATCATCACCGATATAATCCTCGGAGGAAAGACCGGGCTCGATATTCTCAGTTTCCTCAAACAGAAAAAGATAAACTCACCAGTCGTCCTCATTACCGGATATCCCTCGGTCGAGACCGCTGCAGAGGCTGTCAAGCTCGGCGCCCTTGACTACATCATGAAACCAGTTACCAAGGACATGCTTCTGCGCATCGTTAAAAAAGCCCTTCCTGCCCTCAAGAATCCTGGACCTGCCGGAGAAGATATTTCGTGACTGCCTTTTGGGCCTCATTGATCTTTGTTGTGCTCGCTGAAATGGGGGACAAGACACAGTTGCTCGCCATGGCATTCGCGTGCAGATACAGATGGCAGACTGTCATATGGGCTGTATTCTGGGCGACGGCGCTTAACCACTTCTTTGCGGCTGCGGCAGGAAATTACCTCGCTTCGGTTGTCCCAATCGTCTGCATAAAGATCTCTGCTGCTGCATCATTCATTGTTTTCGGACTCTGGACCATCCGCGGCGACACGCTTCACGGTGAAGACAAACGATTTAATTTCAGCCCGTTCTGGACTGTGGCGGTTGCATTTTTTATCGCTGAAATGGGCGACAAGACACAGCTTGCTACCATTGCCCTCGCAGTCCAATATAATACTGTTCTGAGCGTCTGGATGGGCACTACCCTTGGCATGCTGATCTCAAATGCTATCGGTATCACGATAGGTATTATGATGGGCAAAAAGATACCTGAGCGTTTTATAAAATGGTTTGCAGCGCTTATTTTTATCGCCTTTGGCATCTATGGACTTTATGAAAACCTGCCCGCGCATTTCTTCAATTTCCCCAGCATTACGGGCGGCCTGATCCTGCTTATCCTGCTGATCTATCTCTTCGACCGCTCAAACAGGACCACAGCAATACCGTCCTGCAGAAAAGATTAAGCCACCATTATTGCAGGCCTGTTGTTAAGTATACAGGCGTGAATTCCGATAATAAGACTACGGTTTATAACCCTTTCAGGGTAAGGTGCAGGAAATTTTGCAAATGGATACATTCGCATACATCTCAACTATCGAAACTATCGGAGGTGCTGCGATCCTTTTCTTTTCCCTGATCGCGGGACTCAAGATAAAAAATCCGGGTGTAGCATCAGGAAAGTGGAATCACCTACTCATAATGGCAGCCTTCCTTTTTATCGGAATGGCCAGTTTCGCATTTTTTCATCTTTTTCGTATGCATTACGCGCAGGAACTGGTAACAGGGAGCATTTTTCTCCTGTGCGCCTGTGCTGTTTACAGCTTCGTCATATTCACGAAGACCTGCACCTACCACTTTCAGATGGAAATTGCTGCACTAATGCAGAATGAAGACAGACTTAAAGCGTCATTCAGTAACGATGAACTGACAGGGCTTCATTCAAAACATGTGTTTTTCACCCTCATGAGCAACCATATTAAAATAATATCACGCCAGAAAAAGAAAGCATTGGTCTTTTATCTGGATATAGACAACCTGAAACAGATCAATGAAACTCTCGGTTTCCAGGAAGGCGATCTCATGCTTATAGAGACGTCGAATATCCTCAGGGCGACTTTCAGAAGATCCGATATAATAGCCCGCATAGCCGGTGACGAATTTGCTGTCTTCCTTGTCGGGGCCTCTGATCATGATTCTGATTCAATATTAGAGAGTTTCTCAGAGAATCTGAAGAAGCATAACGAAAAAAGAATGCCTCAATATCAGTTGTCAATAACCTACGGCCTCGCATCTTTCGATCCGCAGTTTAACGATTCCATAGATTCTGTCCTTAAACAGGCCTATGACATCATGATGGAAAATAAGATAGCGAAAAGAAACGTGGAATGCAAAGCATCTGATCCTGCATAGAACCTGTCTCAACATAGGTTCTAATCACCCTTTTCAGTTTTCCCGGTCATTGGCACAAAGGCAACTCCGCCCATCTGCTCAACCTCGAGCTCTCCATTCTTTTTTGTTATCAGGGTAAGCGTCTGGTAATAAAGCGTGCTGCCGAGGGGGATTATCAGCCTCCCTCCTTCTTTCAACTGTTTTATAAGAGGCGGCGGTATGTGGTTGGCTGATGCTGTTATGATGATCGCGTCAAAAGGCGCATATTCCTGCCATCCATAATACCCGTCTCCGTATTTGGTTTTTACATTATTGTAATGAAGCTGCTCAAGGAGGAGGGCTGCAGTTGTTTTTAATTTCTCCCGTATTTCGATGCTATAAACTTCCCCGACGATCTCCGCAAGCACAGCAGCCTGATATCCCGAACCCGTGCCTATTTCAAGAACTCTGTCAGAGCGCTTTAATTTCAATGCCTCTGTCATGAGCGCGACCACATAAGGCTGGGAAACAGTCTGTCCTTCTCCAATGGGAAGAGGATGGTCATTATATGCCTTGCCTCTCATGGATTCACCCACAAACAGATGCCTTGGTATCTTTGACATGGCATCAATGACCCTCCGGTCTTTTATCCCCCTTTCTATGATCTGCTCTTTGACCATTTTTTCTCTCATCATTACCATGCCATCGCCGGAAGATGCTGTGCTTTCAGTCCCGGGGTGGCGGGAAAACCCGAAGAGAGCGATAACGGGAATCAAGAGAAGAATTGGTTTCAATCGTTTCATATCAACTACCTAAAACCCGGCGTAGCCGGAACCAAGTGCAGTAGTGCAAAAGAGCAATAGTGCAATAGCAAGAAAAATAAATAACTTTTGCACTTTTGGACTTTTGTACTTCTCTGTGTTATCTGTTAAGAACCTTATAACATCAAAATACTTTCCTGTCAAAAAAAGCGGGTTCAGATCACAACAACCTGAACCCGCTGCAATAATATCAATGTGAAAAGAAAACTGCTATTTTGTTCTTTACGGCTTCCAGTGCTCCACGAACTTCCCGCCTGTTGTGATCCACACAACATAAGGCGCGGCAGTGACATCGCCTTTGGCATCGAACTTTATATTGCCGAGGGCGCCGCTGAATTCCATGTCATGCAATTTACCGGCAACCGCTTTTCCCTCTGTAACGCCTGCAGCTTCTATCGCCTTCAGCATAATATTCGCTGCATCATAGGCATAAATGGAATACGGCCCGAGTTCTCCGTATCTCTTCCTGTACTGCTCGATGAATGACTGCGCCGACGGAATAGAAGCTGGATCAGGGCTGAATGTGAGGTAGGTCCCTTCTGCTGCTTCTGGCCCTGCTATTTCTATGAACTTCGGATCAATGACCCCGTCGCCGCTCATGAACGGCACTGTCAATCCGATCTCGCGGGATTGTTTGACGAGAAGGCCCCCTTCAGGATAGATCCCGCCGAAATATATCAATTCCGGTTTTTTGTCCTTTATGGAAGTCAGGACTGTCTTGAAATCTTTATCTCCCTGAACAATTCCGCCATAGTAGACTATCTCAGCCTGGTCTCCGATAAATTTCTTGAACTCATCCGCGAGTCCCTGCCCGTACGTGGTCTTGTCATGGATGACAGCGATCTTTTTCAGTTTCAACTGTTGTATGACAAAATCCGCTCCGACCTTTCCCTGCTGGTCATCCCTGCCGCATACACGAAATACGCCGGGATAGCCTTTTTCTGTAAGCTGGGGATTTGTCGAACCAGGTGATATCATCGGGATCCCGGCACGGTTATAAACATCCGAAGCAGGTATTGAGCAGCTTGAATTAAAGTGCCCGATCACGCCAACCACTCCGGAGTTCACCAGTTTATTGGCTATGGAGACCGCCTGTTTGGGATCATGCTGATCATCCTCAACAAGCGTCGTGATCTTCTTGCCAAGAACA
This sequence comes from Nitrospiraceae bacterium, assembly GCA_003599425.1. Classification (GTDB taxonomy): domain Bacteria; phylum Nitrospirota; class Thermodesulfovibrionia; order UBA6902; family UBA6902; genus SURF-23. Next base: position 6,607 of record QZKC01000017.1, read on the forward strand.
CCTCCCCGTGCATTCCATTCTTCAACCGCGAGAGAAACACCGTTCTTGAAATCCGTTCCCATCTTGGCCTGGTCCCCGGTCATCGGCCCGGCAATGCCTATCTTGATTACAGCATCCTCTTTTTTTACACATCCGAACAGAAAAACGATTGCACATAACGACAGCAAAATCCTTTTGTTCATCTCGTCCTCCCCATTTTACAATTTCAGAAAGTTTAGCAAAAAAAAGAAAACAGTACAACCGTGCAGAAGCAAAAGTGATGAAGTGCATTTGTACTTTGCTTCTTGCATGCATGCACTTTCAGAAAACTCACTCTCCCAAATATGCCTTCTTTATTGCAGGGTCATCAAGAAGATCCTGCCCCTTCCCTTCTTTGGTGACCTTACCTGATTCGATCACATATCCCCTGTGAGCGAGCTTCAGGGCCGCTTTTGCATTCTGTTCAACAAGCAGGATCGTCAAGCCCTGTGCATTGAGCTCTCTGATCGTCCTGAATATCTTGCTCACGACAATCGGCGCGAGCCCAAGCGACGGCTCATCAAGAAGAAGCAAATCAGGCCTTGCCATGAGGGACCTGCCTATCGCAAGCATCTGCTGCTCTCCTCCGCTCAAGGTCCCGCCCAACTGCCTCTTCCTCTCTTTAAGCACAGGGAAGAGATCGAAGATATCTTCTATTTGTTTTGCTGGCGCAATTTCATAATTACTTCCGTCTTCTGCCTTCCGCCTTTTACTTTTCAAAAAAGCTCCCATCTCAAGATTCTCCAGGACTGTCAGCCTCGGAAATATCCGACGTCCTTCAGGCACCTGGGAAATGCCTCTCCCGACGATCCTGTGGGCAGACAGCTCCCGTATGTTCTCACCTTTAAAGATGATGCTGCCCTTCAACGGTTTCAGAATGCCCGAGACCGTCATCAGGGTCGTGCTCTTTCCCGCTCCATTGCTTCCTATGAGGCAGACGATCTCTCCCCTGCTGACCTCAAGAGATATCCCCCTGATCGCTTCAATGCGGCCATATGATGTATGTATGTTTTCGAGTTTAAGCATGCTTCTGTCCCGTAAAATGAGAACGGACAGGATATGGTTTTTGAACGGTCTTTTTTGCCGATACGTTCAGATTTGATGTCTGAACAGGCAAAGGCCTCGGAGACGGACAGGGATGTCCGTCGAGAATGAGTGAAAAAATCATATCCTGTCCGTAGCACATGTTCAAAGAACCTCTTCTTTCCCCAGATACGCCTCTATCACATTATGATTGTTCCGGATCTCGACCGGTGTCCCTTCAGCGATCTTCACCCCGTGGTCCAGCACCGCGATCCATTCTGATATCCCCATGACGACCTTCATGTCATGCTCGATGACGATCACCGTCTTTCCCAGTTGCCTGATCTTCTGGATGAGACCCATAAGAGCAAGCGTCTCCTGCGGGTTCATCCCTGCTGCAGGTTCATCAAGGAGCAGTATCTTCGGCTCAGTTGCGAGAGCACGCGCGATCTCCAGTCTTTTCTGGTCTCCGTATGGCAGATTCTCGGCAAGGGAATCCGAGTAATCCTGTATCCCGACAAATTCAAGATACTCAAATGCCCTGTTCCTTATCTCTTCTTCCTCCTTCAAAAATCTCCCGGTGCCCAGAATGGCGGTAAAAAGTCCCTCACTTGAACGCGTATGCTGTCCGATCATGACATTCTCAAGCACGGTCATGGCCCCGAACACCCGTATATTCTGGAAGGTACGCGCCATGCCCCTTGCAGTAATTTCGTAGGGTTTTTTGTTTGTAATGTCTTCATTCTCAAACATTATGCGGCCTCTGGTCGAAGGCAGCACGCCGGTAAGGCAGTTGAACAAAGTTGTCTTGCCTGCGCCGTTTGGCCCGATGATGCTCATGATGCTCCCGCGCTTCACTCTGAAACTGACATCCTCGATAGCCCTCAGGCCTCCAAAGATCTTTGTTAATCCTCTGAGTTCAAGTACCATAGCCTGTTTTCTCTACTCTCAACTTTCTACTCTTTTACTTATCAGTCCCTGCGGCCTGAATATCATCATCAGCACAAGTCCTATCCCGAGAGCCAGCATACGATATAACTGAACTTCCCTCAGCATTTCAGGAAGCAGAACCAGTATCAGTGAACCAAGTATCACGCCGGGAATGCTGCCGATGCCTCCCAGGATTATCATGCAGACAATGAAGACCGATTCCATGAACGAAAAGCTCTCAGGCGAAACAAAATGCATCTTGGACGCAAAAAGAGCGCCTGCAAGCCCTGCCCAGAACGCACCGAACGACAGGGCCATAAACTTGTATTTCCGTGTATTGATGCCCATTGCCTCAGCAGCGGTCTCGTCCTCGCGAATTGACAGCCAGGCCCTCCCGGTACGAGAATGCTGCACTCTCTTTACAATGAAGGCAGCAATCATCACAAAGCAGAATACGAGGTAGTAATAATGTGTAAGGCTACTGAGCTCAAAACCTGCCAGAAACGGTGAGGGGATATTCGATATCCCGTTCGGACCATGCGTCAAGCTGTCCCAGTTATTCAGCACAAGCCTGATTATTTCTCCAAATCCGAGCGTTACTATTGCAAGATAATCCCCCCTGAGCCTCAGAGCGGGGAAGGCAAGCAGAAAACCTGCCGCTGAAGTAAATACCAGCGTACATGCAAGAGCACTCCAGAACCCAAGCCCCAGGGAAGTAGTAAGCAGGGCATTGGAATAAGCGCCGAGGCCATAGAACGCAGCAAAACCAAGATGCAGAAGTCCGCTGAAGCCCACGATGATGTTCACGCCAAGCGCGAGGATCATGTATATCCCCGCAAGTATCGCGACATCCGTGTAATAGTCTTTCATGAACAGCGGAAGGGTCAGCGCAACAGCGATCAGGGCAATGGTAAAAAGCTTAGTGTTCAGCGGAATTACAGGCATCTTGATCCTTCCAAAAGCATTCACCAACAGAAAATACAGCCCGTATGATACGAGTATCCCTCCAAGAAGATATGCAGCCCCTTTAACGCCCATAAAAGGAAGTGCCAGCACTGCGCACCAGAACATGAAGAGAAATTTTTTCATGGTTTCTGTCCCTCCGACTTCCCGAGCAGTCCGGTCGGCTTCACCAGAAGTATCAGTATCAGTACGACAAAAGCATACGCATCTTTATATTCACTCGAAAGGTAGCTTGCGCCAAGGCTCTCGATGAGCCCAAGCATCAAGCCGCCGATCATCGCGCCGGGTATGCTGCCGATACCGCCAAGCACGGCAGCAGTGAACGCCTTGATCCCGGCTATGTATCCGATCGAATAATTCACCAGGCCGTAATACATGGCCACCATCAGTCCCGCAACAGCGGCCAGCCCTGAACCTATGATAAATGTCACGGAAATTATCCTGTCAATGTTTATACCCAATAGAGAGGCCATTACCTTATCCTGCGCAACCGCCCTCATCGCCTTTCCTGTTTTCGTCTTCATGATAAATAAATGCAGGCCGACCATGAGAATAAGGGAAACCGCAATAATGAATATCTGAAGCGTCGTCATAGTAATATTCAGGAACTGGACTGTCACTACCGGAAGGACATGCGGGAATACCTTGTCAGTTGCTCCCTGGGTAAGCATCACATAATTCTGAAGGAATATGGAAACGCCGATAGCGCTTATCAAAGGGTTGAGTCGTGGCGCGTTCCTCAGTGGTTTGTAAGCGATCTTCTCAATGGTAAATCCATAGGCAGAGCAGAAAATGACTGATACCATTACGGTCAAAAACAGCGAGAGTACAAGGCTGTATTGCGTGAGGCCTGCCGCAGTGAATATACCGAGAAATATGATCCCCAGATAGGCGCCGATCATGTAAATTTCACCGTGAGCGAAATTGATCAGCTCAAGTATCCCATACACGAGCGTATACCCCAAAGCAATAAGCGCATATACACCGCCGACCGTCAGCCCGTTGACTATCTGCTGGAAGAACATAGCTTAGAATTTTAACAGATTGAAAGGGAATTTGTTGAGATGAGTTCTCTGGAAAAAACGACTTCACAATATATAGCTGAACAGACTTTTTGACGGAACAGGCTGCCCTGCTGCATACAGCGTCACAGGTCTAAATTAAATCCTTCCTGCGCAACTGCTTCAGGTACCGCTTCCAATTTACATAAATGAAAATAACGATAGAGAGCGTAATCGATACGAAAACCAAATAATCAACCCACCGTGGCGCATTGTATCCGTAATTAATCCCTAACTTGTCGAATAATATTTGCAACATCGGATAGATAACAAGAAACCCGATTAACCCCCCGAGAAATACACTTGAGAAAAGAGCATATGCGAATAATAAATATTTGTGCAATCTCCTGTTCATATTCAGTATTATTTATAATCCATGCATAATATTTGACAAGTGTACCTCCACAGGTGAAGGATATATCTCAATACCCTGATTTGTCAAAAGCCGGAACACCCGGTCCTGATTTGACTTTCAATTTTCTCGACAAGTTCGACAAAGCTGTCATCAATCCTGAAGATTTTCCCATTATGGGACAAATTCCGAAAGATGATCGTCTGCAGAGGCTGAAATATAGAATTCTTGTTATTTACAGCTATCTGGCATTTTATGTCGTGAGATATGCTATCGTGAAAATCAGAAATTCTCCACGGAAAAAGACCTTTCGGAATTAGCGATAACACCAACAAAGTGAGAGTTGCATCACAGCTTGATAACATTTCTTTCCGGTAGAACGATACAGTAGTGGTGGGTTTTTAAATATTTTCTACTTTCTCTCTTTTGCTCACTAAGATGCAGTGTAAAAGGAGTTGACATCTGGGACAATAAAGGTTCTTTGAAGATGGATAGGAGAAGTGCAGCGAATTGACATTATTAGTTTTACATACATAGATTTAAACTCTAAAAACTATACTCCTCTTTTTTCTCGTGATCTGGAGTCACATCTAATACCTGGGGAATAGACCAGAATCCTTCAATCGACTTTCTGCTTTCAGCAGTGAGTAAATAAATATGTCCTGCTTCTGCCCTGAAAGAGACCGTCTGATTCTTGTTTGAAGAGATTATCATGACGCCATATACTTCACGATATCCGACTGCAAGATCGTAGGCGCCGGGAAGAAGCTCCATGATAAATGCATCTCCCCATTCCGAACCAAAGCCGTTAATGCCTGAAGCCTTACGGTCATTGACGACGAAAAGTCTGACATTGGTATTGGTCGGGGCATATAAAATTGCGACTTTCTCTTTAGGAAGACGAGGCCCGTCATATAAGACATACTCCTTGGCGCTTGCACAGCCTAAAATCAAGACTGCGAGACAGCTAAAAAGTAGAAGTTTTTTCCGCATAAATTTATGTCTCCTTTTTGTTTTCAAAGACTAATCCTTTATTAATCTGGAGAATATGTCTCTACTTTTTCAAAGCACATAAATTATGAGTATTAAAAAAGTTGTTATAAACAATATTAGATAGACAATATAATATTTCCACAAGAGTTGAGATTTTTTTGTTAGTAATGAATCATGCAGTTCAAGATATTTCTTAGTCTTCAAGAATTTCACAACTAATAAGTTATTTTTTATAGAATTGTTAAAAAATAATGTAGGTTTTCCTAACTCATTCCATGTCTCTAAATGTTTTTCTTTTAATATTAAGAAAAATTTATGAGTTATAATTAACCCGACAATACCAGCTATCACAATTGTCAAAAAAATAGTAGGGAATATAATATTTACCATTTTATTATTACCAATAAAACAGTTTTCCACCATATCCAAAGGTTAGACTTGCACCGGCTCCCATTCCAAATCCAACACCAACACTAACTGACGTCCCGCCTTGACTTTTAGTAACAGTTAAAGCACCTCCAGCACGATTCCCACCGGCTACTGAAACAGAACCTCCCCAACCATAACTATCTCCGAAGTTTGCTGTTCCTGCAATAGATAAACCAGATCCCAACCCTGCACCTCCTCCAATAAACAAACTTACTCCTTGTCCATCAATTGATATTTGAATGGACCCTCCAAAAATTCTGCCAAAATTATATGTGATATCTACACTGCCGTATTCATTGATTATGTTTAGTAGAGAGGTATTATTTTGATTGGCTCCATTCCCAGTTTGTGATACATTATTTTGATTATTGGGTGAGGAATTAACCGCTCCGCCAGAATTATGTCCTCCGACACTCCCCGCTTGAGAACCATGCGGATTGCCTCCCCCAATTGCTGCAAAATTTATATTGGGTGGAGTTGAAGGTTTTGGAGAAGTTGACGGCGTTGGGGGTGGAGGTGACACTACCATACTTGGTGATCCGGTGCCAGTCGGCCCGACTTGCATATGTATAGTGACTCTGCCATTACTATCAACAGTGACATATGCATTTGCATTAGCTTGTCCCCTACTAACCGCCCCCCCATCTTGTGTACGACCTCTAATCCCTCCGGAACTTCCATGAAATGAAGGTGGAGGACAATTTACACTTGGGGTACAGTGCCCATCCAAATCCCTCAGCATTACCGGATTATTGTACGCATACGCATACCTGTTCAGACTCTGCGGATAGAATGGTTCCGGCACGATGGTGTCGGCACTGATGAACCTTCCCAGCTTGGGATCATAATACCTTGCTCCCATGTAGTACAATCCGATTTCAGCCCCCTCATACTCATGCCCCGCATATTTATATCTCAAATTCACCGAACCTGTATGAGGACCGTTCATGTCTCCATATGGATAATAAGACACCTGTTCCACATTCGCTCCGGTTTGGTCAGTTATGACATGGCTGCTCTGGAGGTGGTCGGTGTGGTAGTAGTAAGTGTCAGCCCCCCTGACCTCCGCGATCCTTTGTGTGCCGGCAAAGATGTATTTTGAGCATTCACTGCCTGTACATTCATATATCTGTCCAATATATTTCGTAATGCTGCCTGCCAACTTTTGAATCCTGTTGCCGAATGCATCATATTGATTAGCCACAGCATTGCCATTAGCCATAATACTCTCCGCCTTATTGTCGTAATCATAAGTTATATCTCTTTTCAAAGTCGCGACACCATTGTTATTGTATGAATATTCCTTCTCCATATTGCCATTGTCATCGTATATATAGGAGGCCACAGTATTTCCGTTTTTTAGAATTCTCGTAACTGCATGCTTATGCTTTGGGTCTTCATAAAGATAATACCCGTACTTGCAGTTGTATGTCATATTGCCGATTTCATCATACTGGTAAATCAGCTTCCCGCCGTATGACGGGCTGTCAGCCTCTATCAGCCTGTCAAGCTCGTCATATTTAAACGTTCTGTCTTTTGAGTGATTAACGTTATCGATTATCTGCATTATATTGGTGTTTATATTATTCTGCATATCGCGTATCTCATAGAACAAATCCATCAGCACGCCTGCAGTCGGACTCGTCGTTATTATAGTCTTCAGGCGGTTACTCTCAGGATAATACGTATAATTCGTAGTTGTTCCATTTCCGAATGTCAGTGACAAAGGATTGCCAATGGCTGTGTAACTGTCGTAAGTCACGTAAGCCTGCGCTCCCTTTTTAATGTCCCTGATATTGCCGTTTCCATCATACTGATAATCAACCTCTGTCAAATCCGGATAAATTATCTTCTTCACCCTTCCTAACGGATCATACTGTGTCTGAGTTCTATAAAACGATAAGTCAGAAGCAAGGGTCTTCTCTGTCTTTGAAATCTGTCCCATCTCATCGTAATAAAATAACGTTGTTCCTGAGTTGTCGATTAAAGTCGTAAGCCTTCCTTTGGGGTTCGTGGAAGTGGGTTCGTCATATGTATAAACAATATCCGTCCCTGTCGGATAGTTTTTCAGAGTAACCCTGTTTAATACATCATACTCAAACCATATCTCCCGGTTCTTTGCGTCTTTCTGATAGGTGAGATTACCGTTGGCATCATAATCATAATACCAGTGCCCCATATCCGGGTCGATCATCTCCTTCTTCCTCGATAAGGTGTCGTAGACTATGTCTGTCGGATTACCATGATCATCCGTGACTTTTTTCAGATTACCGAGGACGTCATACTTATAATATGTTTGTGCATACAGGACATACGTTGAAGCCGAATTGCCCATGTATTCCTCTATTGACGTGACTCTATCGTATATGTCCTTTACCGCAACTTTCGCATGCCTGTTGGCGTCAATATATGTTACCCTTTCTCTGTTGTAGCTTATCGATGAAGACGTGTTGTCAGGGTTAAGCGTATTTATAAGCCTGTCAACAGGGTCATAAGTATAGGTTATTTCATAAACAAGGGCTCCGGAAAAGTAGGGGAGAGATTTTTGGTATACCAGTCCCTTGTTGGTATATTCGGTATCGACAATCATGGTTGTCGCTTGCGGGCCTCCCTGCCTCTCCGAAGTCACCCTTCCGATGCCGTCAAAATAGGTCTCCCTGAAATGAATGAGATTCCCCGTCCTTTCTTGCGCCTCTTCCCTGACATTTTGGGTATAGGGATTGCCGTAATTCTGGTAAACATATTTTGTTTTGCCGTAAGGCGCGGGGTTTGTCACCCACTCCAGCCTGCCGAACTGGTCATAGTCGTAGATTGTGTCTTTTTGATTCGGGTCTGTTTCGATATGAACTTTATCAATAAATATGCTGTCATAGGACTTGTGTACTTCATGACCCAAATGATTCTTTATGACTGTCGGGAAGGTTTTGGTGGCAGTATCGTAGGTTATCTCCGTGACATATAATTTAGGGTCTTTAATCTTCCATAAATTGCCGTATCCGGCAGTATCATATTCGTAGACGGTTATAGGATTAGTCCCTCCATCAAGCCATGATTCTTTTTGCCATAGATTGCCTCTGCCGTCAGGATAATACCTGTACCATGTCTGAGCCTTTATTGTATTGACACCGTCCTTCATGTATTTCCGCGAAGGGAGTGAGACGATATAATTTGTCAGGTCATAAGCATATTCCGTGTATTCGGTTCTCTCGTCTCCCTGAAGAGGGTTTTCCCCTTCATACTTGCTTGCAAGATTTCCATAAGTGTCATATGTGAATGCATTTATAACATGCCGTCTGTTCAGCGTATTCGTATTTAGAAAAGTTCTTCTGGTCGTATAATCAGTCTCTGTTCCGGTATCGGTAGCGCTTGCGTCATAAATATATTCATCTATGCTATCCAGATACGGGTAGTCTGAATCGTATCCCTGATAAGGCTTGTATGATAAATACGTATTTTCGATCCATGAATAAACTTTGCTTGAGGAATCTTTAACAACCTGCGCTTCGATAAGTCCTTTAAAGATATCATCCTGCTTGAACCATGTCTCGGTAACCGTCCCGTTGGGTGCAGTGCTCTTTACGTAGTTGAATCCTCTGAACTCTTTTTGCGTCGCGCTGTATAATCCGCCCGCATAGTCAAATGTTGTTTCAGATAAATTCCCCTTCCCATCCTTAACCGTTACCTTAGAAACAACGTACTGGACAAACGGCAGGTATGTATTCTTGTATTTTGTCGAAGGATTGTATTCGATATCAGTGATGCCCCCAAGACCGTTTTCTATTTTCGTGAGAAGATCGGGGAAGGGACCGTTAGAAGGATAGACCTTAAGGTAATCCCCAACCTTATCGAAAGGACTGGTCACCCTGTCCGGCAGTCCGTCTCCGTTTATGTCGAGAATATCCTGGGATACATCCTGGCTTACATAACTCCTTACATCCTGCTTCCATGTAGAGTTAGTGACGGGGGTGTTCCATTGTATGGCAGCATTTTCAAAACCTCTCCCATTGTTAAGGTAAACCAAAAGAGTACTCCCATTCCTTGAAGAATTGCTGGTTACCCTGTCAGGCAGACCGTCTCCATTTATGTCAATGATATCCTGATATGTGCCGTTAGTATCTGAGCTTCTCACATCCTGCTTCCACGTAGAATAGGTAACAGGGGTGTTCCATTGTATAGCAGTA
>QZKC01000066.1 GCA_003599425.1 Nitrospiraceae bacterium
AAGACGATCCCCCGCCGGGCTGACCAGGTCGGATTTTACATGATCGGACTGAGTGATGCAAACAGGGCTGCAGAGGTTTCGCTATCAGTGGACAGCCTTTTCAAAAACTCCCTTGCAGAGACGCTGACGGAAACAGAGAAGGCCTTTCAGATGAGCTTTGTCTCCATGACCGAGGCGATCGTACTGGCGATAAGGATCGTTTCATTTGTGGTGATAATCATCATCCTTGCGGTAGCTGCCAATACCATGGCAATGACAGCCCGTGAACGCATTGGAGAATACGCAGTATTTAAAACGCTCGGTTTTAAGGGAAGATATATAGGAGCGCTGATCTTCGGAGAATCGCTCTTCATTACCATGATCGGCTGCCTGATCGGAGTAATATTGACCTTTCCCGCGGCAAAGGCCTTTGGCAGCGCGATGAGCACTTTCATTCCGGTTTTCAATGTCGAAACAGAAACCATTTATATGGACATCGCTGCATCCATAATCGTAGGCACGACAGCAGCTTTTTTCCCTTCATATCGCGCGATCAGGATACGCATAGCTGACGGCCTGAGGAGGATCGGGTGAAAACAGAGCCAAGAACACAGAATACAGAACAAAGACAAGAGAATAATATTTTTTTATCTGTGATCTGCGCTCTGTGCTCTGAGTTCTAAATTTATGAAGATACCTCTTTCATACAGTTTCCGTAATCTCATGACACGCAGGCTAACCACAGCCCTCACTGCGTCAGGCATGGCGCTTGTGGTTTTTGTGTTTGCAGCTATACTGATGCTTGCTGATGGACTGAATAAAACACTGGTTGAAACAGGTTCACATGATAATGCCGTTATTATACGCAAAGGTTCAGCTTCAGAGGTACAGAGCGGCGTAGAAAGGCTTCAGGCTTCTATTGTCGAAAGTCAGCCGGAGGTCGCGATAGGGCTTAACGGGCAGCCCCTGCTTGCAAAAGAAATGGTAGTGCTCATAAGCCTTCTGAAAAGAGACAGCAATAAACCGTCCAATGTCGTAATCAGAGGGATTGATGAGAATTCCATGACCATCAGGCCGCAGGTCAATCTGGCGGAAGGAAGGATGCCCCGCTTCGGGTCAGCAGAGATCATCGCCGGTAAAAGCATTGCCAAAAGATTCAGAGGCGGCGATATCGGTGAAACGATCCGTTTTGGCATGAGGGACTGGACGATAGTTGGAATATTTGATGCTGGCAGCACAGGTTTTAATTCAGAAATATGGGGAGACGCGGATCAGCTCATGCAGGCCTTCAGAAGGCCGGTATACTCTTCGGTCCTTTTGAGGCTGCGGGACCCTAATGATTTTGAAAAACTCAAATCCCGCATTGAAAGCGACCCACGGCTTACTCTGGAGGTTGAACGTGAATCACGTTACTACGCAAAACAATCTGAGGTAATGGCAAAGTTCATCCGCCTCCTCGGAACGTCGCTGACAGTCATATTTTCATTAGGCGCGATCATAGGGGCCATGATAACTATGTATGCCTCGGTTGCCACCCGGACTAATGAGATCGGCACTCTTCGCGCCCTCGGCTTTCAAAAGACAAATATATTAATGGCATTTCTTACTGAATCACTTCTGCTCGGTTTTATCGGAGGATGTGTGGGGCTGATCCCGGCGTCATTTCTTCAACTCTTTACCATATCTACCATGAACTGGCAGACATTTTCTGAACTGGCCTTCAGCTTTATCCTGAACTTTGACGTAATTTATAAAGCAATCGGTTTTGCGCTCATTATGGGTTTTGTCGGAGGATTTCTGCCGGCTGTCAGGGCTTCAAAGATGAATATCGTGGACGCGTTAAGAGCAGAATGAGATTGCAAATTAAGACATTATCCCTGTAAAATTCATTAGGTGTTTAAATTAAATTTATGATATTAATCATCAAAGATTTTAAAAGATACTTAAGATGTTTATATCTTACAAAGGCAAGCTTGTCTCCGGATTTCTCTAATCGATGGAATTGTCTGCATTTTGTCTTTTCATATTACAGACTTAATCTTTTGATAAGATTCGAAATCTTTTTTTTAAAGGTGTCGTATAGAAATCCATTGCCAACCTTGCCTTTGTGCCTGTTCCTTTGTCTCTATGTTCTTTCCATGGGAGAAGAGTCCATCATTGGAGGTCTTCAGTAATGCCTAAAGCAGTTGCCCTTTATTCAGGTGGCCTTGACAGCACTCTTGCTATCCTTGTCATGCTGAAACAGGGTGTTGACGTGACAGCCCTGACATTTCTGAATCATTTCGGTTGCGATATAAGCGACAGATCATCCTGTTCCAAAGACCCCTTTGCGGCCTCCGTAAAATTCGGCTTTCAGGTGAAACTTTCACATCTGTCTGATAAGTTCCTGAATATCGTAAAGAACCCAAGATACGGCCATGGAAAAAACATGAACCCATGCATCGACTGCAGACTGCTTATGCTAAAAGAGGCAAAGGAGTTCATGAAACTCACAAGCGCAGATTTTATCATCACCGGAGAAGTCCTCGGACAGAGGCCGATGAGCCAGAGAAAGAACTGTTTTCCGATGATTGACAAGGCTGCTGACCTGAAGGGCCTGGTATTACGGCCTTTAAGCGCGAAGTTTCTTCCGGTCACTAGTCCCGAGGAAAAAGGCCTGGTCAACCGTGAATTGCTCTATGGATTTACCGGTCGTTCAAGGAAACCCCAGATAGCGCTTGCCGCTGAATTCGGTCTGACAGAATACCCTGCTCCAGCCGGAGGTTGTCTTCTTACAGAGCCGAATTACTCATATAGACTTAAAGATTTACTTGAACACAATGCTGCCCCTTCCCATAAAGACATTAACTTTCTCAGGGTCGGGAGACATTTCAGGTATTCTTCAGACTGCAAGATAGCTATAGGCAGAGACGAAAATGAAAACAAAACAATAAAATCTTTGGCAGAACCTGATGACTGCATCCTGAAAGTTCAGAGTCATGCAGGCCCCTTGACCATTATTCTTGGTAATGTATCGGATAATGCAATTGCCTTAGCCGCTTCTCTTTGCGTACGGTATTCCGACGCCAGGAAACTTCAGTCTGTGCCTGTCACAGTCACCAAAGGCGACAAGTCATACACCCTCGATGCAGTCCCTGCTGATAATGTGATAATAGAGCATTACAGGATTGAGAAGAAGAAGCCTGTAGCGGCAGGAAAATAAAGTCTTTCCCCTTTGCAATGGAAATCAGCCTAGCGCCTTCAAGTCCCTGTGATATAATCTTCTCAAACATAAACCTATATGAGGAGTAAACGACATGGCATACACTTTACAGCATAAGACCGGCAAGAAATTATCGAAGGGCAAGTTTTATCCACTCGGGGCAAAACTTGAAGCAGGCGGGGTCAACTTCGCAATTTATTCCCAGCATGCATCAGAGATATTTCTCCTGCTGTTCGACAAGCAGGACAGCGATCCGACTGACATAATAAAACTTGAAACCCGCACTAAATTTATATGGCACACTTTTGTTCACGGCCTGAAAGCGGGACAGCTTTACGGATATAAAGTAAAAGGCGATTACAACCCTGCCTTTGGAATGAGATTCAACGAAAACAAGCTCCTCATCGACCCGTATGCAAAAGCTTTGACCGGAAAATTCAGGAATAAAGACAACCTTCTCCTTGCATATGACAGCGGTTCGCACATGAAAGACCTCTCATTTGATACACGCGACAATACAGGCATCGTACCCAAATCCATTGTGACAGACGATAATTTTGACTGGCAGAATGATTCACCACCTGATATCGCTTTTGAAAAACTGATCATCTATGAGGTACATCTCAAGGGTTTTACAGCCCACGCGTCATCAGGCGTTGACGATCCAGGCACGTATCTGGGATTCGTTGAAAAGATACCATATCTGAAAGACCTAGGTATAAATGCAGTTGAGCTTCTTCCTGTGCATGAATATTGCATCGATGATTTCCTTCACGAAAAAGGACTGACAAACTACTGGGGCTACAACACTATAGGTTTCTTTGCTCCAGAATCATCATATGGCACTGGAAAATCTCCAGGCTGCCAGGTCAACGAATTCAAGACCCTCGTCAGAGAACTGCACAAGGCAGGGATCGAGGTGATACTGGACGTCGTATACAATCATACCGGTGAAGGAAATGAACTCGGGCCCGCCATGTGTTTCAAAGGGATAGACAATCCCACCTATTATTGCCTCACCGGAACCTCTAATGAACCCTACCGCTATTACATGAACTATACGGGATGCGGAAACAGCATGAACCTTGCGAATACCCACGTCATTCGCTTTGTTATGGACTCGCTCCGCTATTGGGTTGAGGTAATGCATGTTGATGGTTTCAGGTTTGATCTTGCATCTGTCCTCGGGAGGGAGGAAGGGTACTTCAGGAGTTCGGCCTCATTCTTCGATGCAATTGCGCAGGACCCTGTTTTGAACAAAATAAAATTAATTGCAGAACCGTGGGACCTCGGCACTTACCAGGTCGGGAATTTCCCCGTTGACTGGTCTGAATGGAACGGAAGATTCAGGGATACAATGAGGAAATTTGTAAAAGGAGACGCGGGGCAGCTCAGGGACCTCGGCTGGAGACTGACAGGCTCTGCTGATCTGTACAGAGATGACGGGCGGTCAGCGTATAACAGCGTGAACTTCATTACCTGTCACGACGGCTTTACACTTAACGACCTTGTCTCATATAACTGGAAACATAATGAGGCAAATCTCGAAAACAATAATGACGGAACAAATGACAATCACTCATGGAACTGCGGCGCTGAGGGAGACACAGACGACGCTGATATTGCCCGCCAGAGAAAACAACTTGCAAAAAACCATATCTGCTGCCTGCTTTTTTCCTGCGGCACGCCCATGGTCCTTGGTGGTGATGAATTGCTTAGAACACAAAAGGGCAACAATAATGCGTACTGTCAGGATAACGAGACAAGCTGGTTTGACTGGGATTTTACCGGAAAGAATTCGGAGGCCTTGTCATTCTTCAAAAAGGCGATAGCATTCACAAGGAGATATACGATCCTCCAGAGAAGGAAGTTCTTTCTCGGTGAAGATCTTGACGCCGACAATATCTCTGATATCACGTGGTATGGAAATGACCTCGGGAAACCGCATTGGGACAATACCGAAGCCCGGACCCTTTGCTTCCAGCTTGACGGCGGTGAGGCGCGCTCAGAGATAGGCGATTACCGGCTCTTTTTTATCCTGAACTCCGATCACATTGTTCAGCATATTAAGCTTCCTCTTTTCGAGGGTGGGAGGCAATGGCACAGAGTAATCGACACGAGCCTGCAGAGCGGTGAAGACTTCCTTGATACAGGTAAAGAAATTCCAGTTAATCCGCCCGATCACTATTTTGCCAATCCGCGCAGTGTAGTTGTCTTGCTGGATAAGGGGAGATAATGCACACTGAATGTTGCTTCAATTGGTACAGAAAGAAAAAGCTGTGGAAGAATATCTATGCGACACCACTGAAAAAGAGTTAAGAGTTTGGGTTAAGAGTCAAGAATTAAAAAAGACTGGAATTGCAATTAAACAAAATTAAATATCTTGTCGATTATAGATATTCTGAGACAGGCTTCTCTTTCTGATGATCAATACTTATAACCTTACAGGGACACCCTTCTCTTTTAAATATTCCTTTGCCTCTTTTACTGTATATTCCTTATAGTGAAATATTGACGCGGCAAGAGCAGCGTCAGCTTTGCCTTCAACAAGGCCTTCCCTCAAATGCTCAAGCGTCCCTACCCCGCCTGAAGCCACAACAGGTATCGATACAGCCTCTGATATCGCCATGGTCAGTTCAATATCGTATCCATCTTTTGTTCCATCCCGGTCCATGCTCGTGAGAAGGATTTCCCCTGCCCCAAGTTCTTCCATCTTTTTCGCCCATTTCACAGCATCTATTTGCCTCATCTTTCTTCCGCCATGAGTTGAGATAGCCCAAAATACTGAGGTATTAGGCGATGGGTCATGGGTGACAGGCAAAAAATTAAGTCTTGCTTCTTTTAAAAAAGCATCTCCAAACCACGGTTCTTCAGGTTCATATGTCATATCCTGCCTTACTCTCTTGGCATCAACGGCTACGACAATGCACTGGCTGCCGAAACGTTCAGCAGCTTCTTTAATAAAATAAGGATCATGGACAGCCGTTGTGTTTATGGAAACCTTGTCGCAGCCTGAGTTCAGAAGGTCCCTGATGTCTTCAATGGACTTTATTCCCCCTCCTACTGTCAGAGGCATGAAAACATCATCCGCAGTACGCGCAACAACATCAAGGATGATCTTTCTCTTTTCATGAGATGCGGTGATATCAAGGAACACAAGTTCATCTGCGCCCTGTTCGTCATAGAACTTCGCGTTCTCAACAGGGTCGCCTGCGTCGGTAAGATTAAGAAAATTTACTCCTTTAACCACCCTCCCGTCTTTAACGTCAAGACATGGGATTATCCGTTTTGCTAACATTTATTCTCCCTTTTTCGTTATCTGAATTGCCTCTCTTAAATCAAGCAGCCCGGAATACAAGGCCTTTCCGGTTATCACACCCCAGAGTTTTTTTATCTGCATGAGATTTTTTATATCTATAATTCTTGAAACTCCTCCCGAAGCTATCACTGGAATATTCACCGCAGTGACCATTCTCCCCATTGCATCAATATTGGGCCCTGAAAGCATACCGTCCCTTTCTATGTCGGTATAAATGATCCCTGCTGCCCCAAAAGATTCCATTTTTTTTGCAAAATCGATTGCGCCGAGGTCAGTCAACTCAACCCAACCTTTAATAGCGACTTTTCCGTCTTTCGCGTCGATTCCGACGAGGACCTTCCCCGGATATTTATTGCATGCCATTCCGATCATGTCAGGATTTCTTGCTGCAGATGTGCCGAAGATTATCCTGTCAACGCCGAGGTTGATAAGCTTCTCCATTCTTTCAAGGTCCCTTATGCCGCCGCCGACTTCGATCGGGATATCTATTGCTTTTCTGATCATTTTTATTTTCTCGATGTTCCCCTGCTCGCCGCTGAACGCCCCGTCAAGGTCAACTATATGAAGCAGTTCGGCGCCGAGAGAGGCCCAGTGCTTTGCCATCGCAGCAGGATCGTCGGAATAGACCGTAACTTCTTCTTTCCTGCCCTGAAGAAGCCGCACGCATTTTCCGTCTTTCAGATCAATAGCTGGAATTACAATCATGGATTGAGTATATCAGATGGGTTTTTTATCAATCAACAGTATGTGCCTGGTTATTTTACAGGTCTTTGATTTCAGCCATAACTCTCTATAGAATAATGACATGGCACGCAGGAGTTACTTCAGGACATTTTTTAAAAAAATTATCATCACGCTCATTCTTATTGCTATTGCCGGAGCCGGCTCCTTATTTATTTATCCGGACGTATCAAGACTTAAAACCACCAATCCTTCAAGGACATCGTTTATGGAGTTTCGCGAAAAGGAATGGAAGCAGGAAGGGAAAAAGATCAGGATCAGGCAGACCTGGACTCCGATGTCTCAAATATCACCATATCTCATTAAAGCTGTGCTCATAGCAGAAGACGATAAATTCTGGCAGCATGAAGGGTTTGATTATGAAGCCCTTCAGAAAGCGCTCGAAAAAGACATAAAACAGAAAAAGTTCAAATTCGGAGGCAGCACCATTACCCAGCAGCTTGCGAAAAACCTTTACCTTACCCCGTCAAAAAATCCTGCAAGAAAGATGAAGGAAGCTATCCTTACCTGGCGTATCGAGAAAACGCTTTCCAAGAGAAGGATACTTGAGCTTTATCTGAATGTCGCTGAATGGGGAGAAGGTCTTTTTGGAATAGGGGCGGCCTCTTTTCATTATTACGGCAAACCTGCCGCTGAACTTGGCACTGAGGAATCTGCGCGGCTTGCATCTGTACTTCCCAACCCGAGGAGATATAATCCTGTCGGGGCCTCGCGCTATGTTGAAAATCGCTCCCGGCTTATCTATGACATAATGGTGCGGAGAGGGATCGTAACAGAGGAATATGATTTACAGGAAGAGAATGAATAATTTAAGATATAACCGCAATGACCAATTTATTATCCCTTGCCGCCGGAGGAGCTATCGGGACCATTATCCGGTATACTATGTCAGGATTGACGTACAAGGCCCTGAACAGTGTTTTTCCCTGGGGAACTCTATGCGTAAATCTTACAGGGTCATTCATCATCGGCATACTCTGGGGATTTTTCGATATTGAAAACCTGTCGCCTAATACAAGAAATTTTGTCTTTGTTGGAATACTCGGAGGTTTTACAACTTTTTCAACTTTCACTCTTGAGAGTTTTAATCTGCTGAGAGACAAGGAAATAGGGCTTGCACTGGCAAATATTTTAGCAAGCAACATACTCGGCATTGTGCTGGTGTTTGCCGGCTTTCTTGTTTCAAGGCACATCATTAACTTTATACGATGAGGGATGATCATGAAACTGCCGGAAGAAGGGAAACTGCTCAGAATATTTATTGGGGAAACAGATACGTACAAAGGGAAAGCTCTGTATGAAGCCATTGTCCTGAGAGCAAGAGAATTGAATCTTGCGGGAGCTTCTGTTTTCCGGGGGATAATGGGTTACGGCGCCAATAGCCGTATTCACACAATTAAACTGCTCCGTCTGTCAGAGGACCTTCCGGTCATGATAGAAATTGTAGATACAGAAGAAAATATCGGCAGGATATTGCCTTTTCTCGAGGAAACCGTTCAGGAAGGCCTGATCACCATGGAAAATATCAGAGTTGTAAAGTACAGGCACGGAAAGAGTGATAACATCTGATGATATCAGCTAAACCGCTTTTTATACCTTAAATACTCTTATCCTTTTCTGGAGATCAATTGACATTTTTTCAAGAGTGGTGGATGAAAGCTTGATCTGTCCGGTTGCCTCTGTGGACTGGTTAGCGACAAGTAAAATATTCTCCATATTTCTCGAAACCTGTTCCGCACTTTCTGACTGCTCCTCCGCAGCTTTCAGGATCATCTGAACCGTTTCAGCCGCTTTCTCAGAGGTGTCGACTATTATGTTCAGGGCAGACTTTGCTTCTTCAACAAGCTTCACCCCTGTTTCCACTTCGTTTTTCCCTGTATTCATTGACTGGACTGATCTTTTGGCATCTTCCTGTATCTTTACGATCATCTCCGCTATTTCTTTTGTTGCGCTGCCAGTGCTTTCTGCTAATTTCTTTACTTCATTTGCAACTACTGCAAATCCCCTTCCCTGCTCTCCGGCCCGTGCCGCCTCGATAGCAGCGTTCAATGCCAGCAGGTTTGTCTGATCAGCAATATCATTGATGACTTTCAGGATATTCCCGATCTCCTGGGAACTATTGCCAAGTTTTTCAATAATTTCAGAAGTGTTCCGGACTGTTTCCGATATCCTCTCCATCCCCATGACCGTCTTCTCAACAACGTCCTTCCCCTTGCTGGCAATATCAGATGCATCTTTGGAGGCCTTGGCAGAAGCGCTTGCGTTGCTGACGACTTCAGCAATGCTCTGAGATATCTGTACAACTGCAGATGCAACGCTTTCAGTCTGTATCTTCTGTTCATTCGAACCTCTATTGAGATTGTCTGCTGTTGATGAAAGCTCAATGCTCGCTGATGAAACGCCTTCGGAGTTAGTCTGAACGGTCTTGATCACTTCCTGAATACTATCAACAAAGATATTGAACCATTTGGCGAGCTCCCCGAGTTCATCTTCCGCATCAGATTTAAGCCGCTTGGTAAGGTCCCCCTCGCCCTCGGCAATATCCTTCAGCATGTCAACAGTCGCCTGCACCCTCCCGGTTATTATTTTGCGTACAAGGGTTATTATTCCGAATGCGAGAATGCATAGTGCCACAAGCGTGCTTCCTGCTATGATCATGATGCCGTTATTGATGTTTTTATTGAGCTGTGTTTTGTTGTAGCCTATTTTCAGATAACCGAGAAGGGTTCCCTGTTCATCCTTTATCTCCTGGTCATAAACCAGCAACTGCGAAGTGTCCTTTGGTATATTGTCAGCAGAAGTCATCGGTTCTTTTTTGTTGTTATAAAAAACAGCGAATGCTACTTCCGGATCACTCTTCAACGCCTTTACAAAGTTTTCAAAGTCATTGAAATCAAAGATTGCGAAATATTCTGCGCTCAGCTTTGAAACAAAATCTGATACTGATTCTCCCCTCGAATCCATCATCGACAATATCGACGATTTGGTTTTGTGGATCATGAATATCCCCAGAGCGCAAAGGAGTATAACTGAAAGCGTCAGGGTGGGAATCAAAAATCGTTTGCTTATTGAGTTGTTTTTCATTGTCATATACCTCTCATAATTTATTTTATAGCATTAAATTCATTTCTCTTCATCGCGTGCCATTAAGATAATCATATGCGTCGCCCGACCCGCCGAGTGTTGCCTCAACTGATTTGTCCATCGCTCCGTTATCGAGAAAATCAATACTGTCGTATATGAGCTTTCTCGTGTATTCACGGTTGTGGACGTAGGCTGCAGGAATATGATCCAGGACAAAATAATTAAATGCCGCCCCCAGCGTGTCTTTATTGGGCCATGCAGTATAGAATCCTCCGCCGCATGACGCCGCAGTTTTGAAATATGGGTAGTTTTCGCAGAAATAAATACCCTTGCCCTGAAGCTGTGCATCAAGCGCTGCAAGAGCTGTTTTGTACTGGACATCCCGCGTGTTCAGCGCTGATATCAGGGTAGCTTTACTGCTATGGCATTTTGAACACACATTGCTATACGTTTGTATATCTGTGACCTGATCTGAGCCGTCTTTCTCAAGCGGCTCCCATGTATGGTCTGCATGGCCGTCATCATTTACCATGTGACAGCCAACGCATGGACCGTCATTGCCGTCTGTCCCGTTTGTGGTGCCGATCTTGTCATGCGCAAAACCAATGACGTTGCTATAATCAAGAGAAGCATATTCATACCCTATCGTTCTATAGAGAATTCCGCCGTCAGCAAGATAGTGCGAACTGAAAGTGCTGAAGTTCTTTCCGGTGATCGTTCCATAGTCTTTAATGAACTGCCCGTTCAGCCTTCCTGAATGACAGCTCATGCACTGGTTGGAACCGTTGATATCCGGCACCGCGCTTATGCGATCAACCGGGGCTGAATATGGGGCCACATTGACAAAGGCGCCAGGGTCCCGCAGGCCGCCGGCGCTGTCCGTGTGGCATGCCCAGCAGTAAAGCATCTCTTTCTGGTTGGATGTGAGATATGAAAAGTCGTTATTCGCAGGATTATATGTTGAAGGACTGGTTGCAAGGTTTTTGAATCCAGTCGATGTATGACAGCGCGTGCACGCTCCGCCTGAATATGTTTTGTAATCATAATACATCCACGCGCCGCCTTCTGTCTGAGTAACGCTGGAACGTCCTGTTACGGAATCTATTGTCTGCAATATATGTCCGCCATGAGCCGAGTTGGCCCATTCATTATTAATAGAATTGTCTGCAGCGTGAACATTGTGACAGTCGCGGCATACCCTCTCGTTTGAAGGGTCACAGGTCCTGTACTCGGCAGAGAACCCGCCGCTTGCTGGCTTAAGAAGCTGATCAGGGTCGTGTGGATCATGACAGGTGCCGCATTGAATATCAGTTGCGTTTTCCACTGCAGGGTTCGTGCTAAGCTCCGCAACCAGTTCATCATATCCTCCCTGTACATCCTTATAGAGCTTGCCCCCCTCATGAGTGTGGCATTTTGAACATGAACCTTTGACATCCGTGGTGCTGCCTGTGACATAGGTATAGCTGTTAATTGAACTGCCATGGGCTGATGCATCGTAATCCTCATATATTCTGTCAGCCTCGGGATGATAAGTTAAGTGGCCTTCAGCCTGTCCCACTCCTGCGTCATGGCAGAGTTTGCACATTACAGAGCCGGGGGCCGATCCGTCCCATGATCATTTTTTCATATTCTTCGATGGGCATGATCGGTTTCGTTACGTTGAGCGTTTCACAGCCTGATAACGCTGCAATCACGAAACCCAGAAAAATCATAGTCATTATTATTGCTCTCATTTTGTTCTCCTTATTAATAATTCTCATCACATCAAATAACCGATCCCTGTAAATGCATTTGTTATCGATACATTTTTTTAAAATTTTACATTGCACTACGGATATCTGAAATAAACCTTGCCAGCAAAAGAAAAAGGGGGAACAGGTTTTTCGCTGTTACCCCTTTTTTATGTAAAAATATTTTTTTCATCTAAAGCCCTCCCTGTTAAAGCTGTAATCGGCATCACATGTTTAAAACTTTAACGGTAACCGCTCATGACTAACTCCGTTCCAATGGCAGATACAGAGAAACAAAGACCCAAAGGGGAGACTGCGGAGAAATTTTTAAACTGCATCTATGAAAAATGCCTTGTGCGCTGAAGGACGAAATACACCCATTTCGTAGATGATAGAAATTCCGCAGCAGTTTGGCTTTTGTGTATGAAACGATGTTAAAAGGAAGGAAAAAGACAGTGAATAACTATATGCTACTCAAAAATCGATCTTTCCTTGTTGTAGGTATCCTGAATATCGACTACAATTTTGTCCAGAGTGTTTTTTGATATTTTAAGATACTGAGCAGACGTTAATTCATGCAGGCGAATGGCCTCATTAGGGTTTCTGTATCCAATTCCTAAAACCTTGCACACATGATCGGCAAGATGCGCAATGGCAATGCTTCTTGCTGTTACAGGATCGCTGATGTCCTGCAATTTGAGGTCATTCAGATGATGCTTTTCCAGTATATCTACAATAAGTGGAGCAAGCTTCCATTTCTCGACAACACGCGCGCCGATTTCAGCATGATTATATCCGTATATCTCTTCTTCAGCAGCGATGGATTCAACATCTTCATTGTACATCTTCATCATGGCCTCGCCATAGACTTCCGGTGTTTCGTTATTCATGACCACCTTGCCAAAGTCGTGCATGAGCCCGCCGATAAATGATACATCAACCACATCGGACCCAAATCCGGCTGATATTATTTTGGATGCTATTGCAGCTCCAACAGAATGATCCCATAATATCTTTTCTTTCATGCCGAAGTTCTTGTACAGCGACCGTGTTGACACGGACAGCACCATGCTTCTTATTGTCTTAAACCCAAGGATCAGTATTGCCTGGTGAAGGCTGGTCACTTCGTGCCTTAACCCATACAACGCGCTGTTGGATATTTTCAGGACCCTCGCAGCTATTGCCTGGTCTTTTTCAATAATGCCGCTCAGATCGTCGATGGTGCACGCCTCATCGTTCAGAGTCTCAAGCACCTTCCGCGCAACGAACGGGAGGACTTTAATGTCTCCAGCCTTATTTATCAGTTCATTTTTTGAAATTATGCTCAATGGCAACCTCCCGGTAACATAACATATTCATGTTTTCATAAAAAGCAGTCTGTCTATACAAGGTACCTTCTTTAGAGTGAAAAATCAACCGAAATAAATAATCTTTTTTCATATCGATAGTAGCAATGAAAAATGAACATCCGTTCTATTGACAACATTATCGGATTTATATTAACATGACTTCACTTTTAACCTTTAAACTGGCCCGGAGAGGCTGGAAAGGAATCTGTAATTGTATCTCGCACCTGTGATAATTATTCAGACCAGCACCCTCTCAACCATTTTATCTTTCATTCCAATAAAAAGGTCATTGTATGCAAAAACAACTACTCGATAGCAGCGACATCAAGAGGATCATCCGGAGAATGGCGCACGAAATCGTTGAAAAGAACAAGGGGATCGAGAACATCTGCCTTGTCGGGATACAGAAAGGCGGGGTCATCCTTGCCAAAAGGCTCGCATCGCAGATCGAATCCATCGAGAACGCCCGTATCGAGGTCGGGGCCCTGGACATCACTTTTTACAGGGACGACCTCAATACAAAGGTCGAACAGCCGGTCGTGAAAAAGACTGATATCCCCTGCACGATCAATAACAAGACCGTGGTGCTTGTCGATGATGTGCTCTTTACAGGAAGGAGCATCCGGGCCGCAATGGATGCCCTGATAGACTTCGGCAGGCCTGCATATATACAGCTTGCCGTACTGATAGACAGGGGACACAGGGAACTGCCCATAAGGGCAGACTATGCAGGAAAAAACATCCCCACATCATTCCATGACCGTGTAGAGGTCTCACTCGATGAAAAAGGCAAAAAAGACAAAGTGTCTTTAGTGAACGTACCCTGATGAAAATCAGTAATTCAACATTCATGTATCAAACATCAGGATCAAAATGATCCAGTCAAAGGACCTTCTGGGCATCAAGGAGCTTTCTCCTGAAGAGATATACCATATCCTTGACACCGCTTCCGGATTCAGGGATGTCCTCTCACGCGATATAAAGAAGGTGCCTCCGTTGCGGGGCAAAACCGTTGTCAATCTGTTTTTCGAACCTTCCACAAGGACGAGGATATCTTTTGAACTCGCAGCAAAGAGATTAAGCGCCGACGTCATTAATTTCTCCGTAGCAACGAGCAGCGTGACAAAAGGCGAAACACTTAAAGACACTGCTCTCACTATCAAGGCCCTGGGCGCTGATTTTTTAGTTATCCGGCATTCGTCTGCAGGGGTGCCGCACTTTCTGAGCAGGCTGCTGGATGTTTCAATAATCAATGCCGGAGACGGATCAAATGAGCATCCTACTCAGGCCTTACTTGATCTGTTCACCGTGCTTTCATCAAAAAAGAAGATCAAAGGGCTTGTTGTTGCGATAATAGGCGACATATCACATAGCAGAGTGGCCCGTTCATGCATCTATGGATTCACAAAGCTCGGGGCGCATGTGCGGCTCATATGTCCTCCTACACTGATGCCTCCTGACATTACGAACCTCGGCATTGAGGTTTTTCACAACATGGAAGAAGGACTGAAAAAAGCAGATGTCATCATGACGCTGCGGCTTCAGCTTGAACGGCAGAGCAAGGGGTTCCTCCCTTCCCTCGAAGAATATTTTTACCTGTACGGTCTTACACAGGAACGGATGAAGCTTGCAAAAGATGATGTCATTGTCATGCATCCGGGCCCCATGAACAGGGGAGTCGAAATAGAATCCGATGTGGCAGACGGCCCGCATTCGGTAATTCTTGATCAGGTAACAAACGGTCTCGCCGTGAGGATGGCGGTACTTTATCTTCTCGCAGGAGTAAAAAAATGAATATAGTGATAATAAACGGCAGAATCATCGATCCATCTAAGAACATTGACGGCACTGGAGAAATCTATATTAACAAAGGGAAAATAAAGGAAATAAACTTAATGCAGAAGCGCAGAAGTGCTGAAACGCAAAAGAAAAATAAATCTGATCTGCACACTATCGACGCCTCCGGCTGCATAGTAATTCCCGGACTTGTGGACATGCATACCCATCTCAGAGAGCCGGGATATGAATACAAGGAAACCATCATGAGCGGCACAATGGCCGCAGTGAGAGGGGGATTCACATCCGTATGCTGCATGCCCAATACAAACCCGGTGAACGATTCGATCTCGGTAACGGCTTTTATTCTTGAAAAAGCGCGTGAGCAAGGCACCTGTACAGTCTACCCTGTAGGAACAATAACAAAAGCCCAGAAGAGCGAAGAACTTGCTGAACTGGAAGCACTGAAGAGGGCTGGCTGTATCGCGTTCTCAGATGACGGGAAGCCAGTCACAAACAGCCTTATCATGAGACGGGCTCTTGAGTATTCAAAGATATTCGACGTCCCGATCATTTCTCACTGTGAAGACCTTTATCTTTCCGAAGGCGGTGTGATGAATGAAGGCTTTGTTTCTACCATACTCGGACTGAGGGGCATCCCCAAGGCTGCCGAGGAGATCATGGTAGCAAGGGATATAGCGCTGTGCGAACTCACCGGCGGCAGGCTGCACATTGCCCACGTCTCAACAGGGGGCTCGGTAAATATTATCAGGGAAGCTAAAGCACGGGGCATACGCGTTACCGCTGAGACCTGTCCGCACTATTTCACTCTGACGGATGAGGCGCTGAAAAGCTATGACACTAACCTTAAAGTCAATCCTCCTATCAGGACCGCAACAGATGTTGAGGCAATAAAGAAGGGGTTGAAAGATGGCACCATTGACGTCATCGCAACAGACCACGCGCCTCATCACAGTGATGACAAGACAAAAGAATTTGATGCCGCAGCCTTTGGAATCTCAGGACTCGAGACCGCGTTTGCACTTGGACTGAAACTCGTCGGAGACAGGGTATTAACCCTGAAGCAGCTTGTTGCAAAAATGACTGTGATACCCTCTCAGATATTGGGAATTTCCAAAGGAACATTGTCGG
>QZKC01000021.1 GCA_003599425.1 Nitrospiraceae bacterium
GCCTTTCACCTAGCAGGTGAATATATAATAAGCGCCTTACTCATTTAAATCATTGTCTTTATCTGTGAAATCTGTGGCTATAACTGCCGTTTTTAGGATTATTCATTACTTGCTCCAAATTTATGTTATTAATCTCCAAATATCTTAAATTTCATTTAACATCTTTTCACGCCCAAAGGGCAGCCTGCTGCGGAATTTCTCTAACCGACAAAAGACATTTTACATTTTTGTTTCAGGGTATGCCTGTATCTTTCACAGAGAAAAATATTTTTCTGATAAAGTCTTATTTGAAGATGTGTCGTATAGAAATTCCTTCACTGACTCCCCTTTGTGCCTCTGTGCCTTTGTCACTGTGTGCCTTCCATTGGAACGGAGTTCGTAATGAATAGTTCACGTTAACTATGAGCTTATAGCTGTCAGCTTTCTGCCTTCTGAAACAGATATCCGATCTTTTCTATTACTGTGGTGACGTCTGCAGGAAGGGAGTCTTTCCATATCTCAATAAATCTTTTCCGGGCTGCTTCGCGTATCGCGTCATCATCCTTTATCTGGCTTCGTGTTGCAGCACACCTGTGTTCAAAAGGGATATTGAGCACATAATTGTCATACCCTTTTTCAACAGCTCTCAGTGAGATATCTTTATCATAAAAATGGACCTGGAAATCCTCACAGAAACCGCCGATCGCCTTATACACGGGTTTTTTCATCGATAAAAGCAGGCCGTCTACAACTGCCACGTTCTCAAACGGCATGTTTATGGCCGGGCGCCCCTTTTTCGCATGCACTATAGTCTTGCCCCTGAAACTTCCGTCCCTGCGCAGGGTCTTTGCGCCGTACAGCCCGACCACCCCCGAGTCTTCTTTAGTTGAGATAAAACGATATATCTCGGCAGGCCAGTCCTTCCTGTAAACAAAAACATCGTTATGCATAAAACAGAGGATGTCATACCGGGCAGCTCCTGCGCCGATATTAAGCGCTTTGGCAACGCCGAGGTTTTTTTCATTGCGGATGAAAGTAAAATGTGTAAGCATATCTCTCGTCCCATCCGTTGAACCATTGTCAACGATAATGATTTCGTACGTGCAGTTCCTGTTATGCTCCCGGATGAAATCAATGCACTCCAGGGTTGTCTTAACCTTGTTGAAAACCGGGATTATAATGCTCACCCCTTCCATCTTCGCTCCGTGTAAAAGTTCAGCAGTTTAAGGAAATCGTCCTGGTCCCTTACATTTGCTTTCTGTATATAATGCTGTATCAACGCCTTTTTTTCATCATCTTTCAGGGGAAGTTCCGGATGGTTCAGTCCTGCAATGTCCTTTGCAAGGTTTTTGAGTCTGAACGGTCTGTTTCTCCTGATGCTGTCTATATCTATAAACCCGGATACTTCTGTTCCCCTGATAAATATATGCGACAGGTGCGCATCTCCCAGCCAGTAGCCGAGGCGATGAATTTTTGCCACTTCAGATAGGGCGCGGAAACAGGCATCCACAGGTAACTCCTTTTTCTGCCGGATCAATATGTCATACAGAGATTCGCCCTCTACCCGCTTCATTACAAAAAATGGACGCCGCCCTTTTTTCAGAGAACCGTATGCAATGACCCCTGTTATTTTTACGCCTTCAGAGAGCAGCTTTTCAGATACATGATAGATGGCCCCGGCCTTGTCCGCAAATAAGAAAAGGAGCCTGCTTTTCATATTCAAAGGATGGAGTATTTTCAGAAAACTGTCTGCTGCAGGGTCATACATAAGGGTTGTCTTCTTCACTGTCGGATAAAGCTGGAAGCCGCCTTCAGAAAATACAGATCGAACGCCTTCTTTCATCCCCCTGCATGAGTCGAGGCATGAAGGGTGGCGTCGCACGATCTCGAAAAACTTCATGAGAGTGGGCAGAATATCTTCAGCGCCATGGATATCAGCAATGTCGTTTTTTATATGCTTCACGTGGAAATAGCCTGCGGTCTGTTCATCCTGTCCTGATCGCAAGGTACAATCTGGTCAAAAGAACAGACGAATATATTACAGCGTTCTTCATTAGCCATCTGCTGTCACGGTTTTTCACAGGAAGCCTGTTCAGCGCCTTCAGGTTCTCTATGGTGTTGCAGCCGCGCTCTGTCGTATACAGCGCCCTGTAACCGCATTTCTCCGCTATCCTTATCCCTTCTGCGTCATTGTGGCCTCTCGGCCAGGCAAAATGGAGTATCTTCTTTGACAGGCGCTGCTCCAGTATCCCTTTGCCGCCTGAAAGGTCCCTTGCTATTTCATCGTATTTCCCGGCTCTGAAATAATCGGGCATATTATGCGACATGCCATGAGACTGTATATCGATAGCCCCGCTTTTTTCCATTTCCTGAAGTTCTTTCCATGTACACATCACTTCTGCCCGCCTTTCAGTATATGCTATATCCCATGCCGCATTGTGGGTAAGAGGCTTAAAGGAGTCTCTGCTGATATCTTCTTCCGCGATAAAGCCGGTTGCGACAAATATCATTGCCTTCATGCTGTATTTTTTCAAAAGCGGATAGGCATACACATAGTTATCAGCAAACCCGTCGTCAAATGTCAGTAAAATACATTTCTTCGGCCTGTCTTCAGGATGCTCCAAAAAATAGAGGAACTCCTCTCCGGACAACGTCTTCCAGCCTTTACGGGACAACGTCCTTAAATGGTCTTCAAAGTTTTCAGGAAATACATTCAGCTCCCGGTCCGTCGGCGCAATATGATGATACATTGCAACAGGGATGGAATTATGCAGCATGAAGCACCTCTTTATATACGGCCTCTGTCATATCAAGCATTCTGTCGATAGTGAACCTTTCAAGCGCGGCAGCCCGTGCATTGCTGCCAAGCTGTTGCCTTAACTGATTATCCTGCATCAAGGCAATGACTTTTTCAGCCATATCCTCAGGGTCTTTGACTTTAAAAAAGAGCCCGTTCACTCTGTCTTCGATGAATTCGTGAAACGTGGGAATATCCGAGATCACTGCAGGTCTTTGCATGGCCATGGCCTCAAGGAGTGCGGTGCCCAGCCCCTCAAACCATGAGGGGTAGACGAATATATCTATCGTCTTCAGGACCTGCGGTATATCGTCCCTGTGACCCAGCAATATCACCCTGTCTCTCAGGCTTTCCTTCACGTAAGAAAGATACCTGCTTCTGGAAGGTTCTATCAACCTGCCTGCAAAAAGCAGGATGCAGGGATATTTTTCGCTGATGATATTGAAGGCCTGAAGGAGATACTCCTGTCCTTTTACGTCTGAAAAAGTTGATGTATTCCCTATTACAGGCATGTCTGGAGATACCCCCAGTTCCTGTCTGATATCTGCGGCCTCTGTATCGAAAACAGATGGGTCAAAGGCATCAGGTATTACCGTCATTTTTTCTTTTTTCATTTTGCGTCCGGCAAGCACTTCTCTCACAGCCGCGCTGACAGTTATTATCCTGTCAGGTATTGCGTAGATAAAGTTTGTAAGAGGACTGCTTCCAGGGACAAACAGATTGTGGCGGAACCTTATCAGCTTTCTGCCCGTAAGCCTGGCTGCAAGGCCGCCGGCCCAACTGTCTACGGAACTGTGCGTAGAGACTATATCAATGTGCTCTTTCCGGATTATGTTCATGAGCTTCGGGATCGCTGTCAAATAAGACTGTTTTGTCATATTTAGTTCATAGACCCTGATTCCCTCGTTCTTCGCCTTTTCAGCAAGCACGCTGCCTTTGTGGCACGCAATGATGACATGATGCCCTCTCTTACTCAGGCCTGAAGCCTCTGACAGCACCCTGTTCTGCTGTCCACCCCACTTTTTTAAAGTCTCAGTATGCAGAATGTTCATTTAATCTATATCTATGAAATTCAGAGCAGGTTTGGCTCAAAAACATATTGTGCGATACCTTAACAAAAACAGAAAAAATACACACTGTAAATTCGAGATTCAATATTTCAAATTCAAAAACCTTATCGCGTTCAAGATGTTTTTGAGCCATGCTTGCTCTGTGTCAAACTTTATGCTATTAATCGTCAAACATCTTAAAAAATATTTAAGATGTTTAGATATCACAAAGGCAAGCCTTCTCAGGATTTCTAGAATCGACAGAATTGTTTGCATTTTGTCTTTTCATTGTTCAGATGTAATCTTTCGATAAGATTCGAGGTCTTTTTTCAAAGGTGTCGTATAGAAATCCTTTGCAGCCTTCCCTTTGTGCCTTTGCTCCTTTGTCCCTGTGTGCCTTCTATTGGAACAGAGTTCACATGAATAACCAGGATTAATTCTTTCTGCTCAGCACAAAAAACCTGTGCTCGCAGTTCATTTCATTCAAGTATTCTTTCTCAATACTGAAAAGCCTGCTCATGTAGTGCAGGACCTGTTTTCGTGACACCCCTCTGCCGATTTCCCATCGATGCTGTTTGCTGGTGCAGCGCTTTACCGTAAGAGGGTGTTTCAGTATGAACGTCCTTTCTTTCAGAAACGGCAGCCGGTATGCGATTTTAATATGTTTTCTCTTATGGGGAAGAGAAAGGATGATGCGCCTTCTCGCTACCCTGTGCATTTCATGAAGGATCAAAGGGAACTGTTCAAAGGGGATATGCTCCAGCACCTGACAGCATACGATTACATCAAATGAGTCGTTCCTGAACGGAAGCCGTACAACATCGCCCACGACATCAGAGCATACAGCATTATTTATGTCTAAAGTAATAACATCTGTTTTCCCGTTGCTAAGCTGCCTTATCGCGTTTTCAGTAACACCGCTCCCTTTGCCGACCACTAATACAGAATCCGGTAAAATCTCAAGAGCCTCAGAGATCTGGTGCCAGTAACTGAGCCATCGGTCCTTTGTATTATAGTTTAACGTTAAGTAGGTATTATCCATATACGCAATGAGCAGGGGGTTGATTAATCAGGCTCCTGCTTTCTTATTCAGCAATCCCTTGTATAAATTTTCTATTTTATCGAGCATTAGGTCAACAGAATGCTGCTTCATCACGAGTTCTTTTGCGTTGCCCGCCACTTTTGCTGCCAGATCAGGATCATGAAGCAAGCGGATTATACCGTCAGCCAATCCGCCATAATCTCCCGGCCCAACGAGAATCCCCGTTTTTTCATTTATGACCACTTCAGGCACACCTCCGACACTCGTAGCCACAAAAGGCACTCCTGATGCCATGGCCTGAAGCATTCCCTGAGGGAGGCCTTCATTCCAGGAACTGAGTACCGCAACATCGGAAAAGGAATATACCTCCGGAATATTTGAGACAAAACCCGTGAATATGACATGCCTTTTGATACCCAATTCATCCACAAGGGCTTCAAGCGCTTCTTTCCTCGGCCCGTCTCCAACAATCAAAAATCTGGCATCCGGGCAGGCCTCTGCAACTGCTTTTACCGATCTCAGGGTTACCTCATGACCTTTGACGCTCCGCAAAATGCCGACGTTCGTTATTACAAGCGACTCCGGCGCAAGCCCGAACTTCAGTTTTGCTTCCCTGTTCTTTGTGACACTGAAGAATTCCTCGCCAACGCCTGTGGGTATGCTGACAACCCGGCTCTCCGGAAAACCGCACCTGTTCACAAGAGTGTTCCGCATATTATCGCCGCATGTGATATATGCATCCGGCAGATAGTGTATGAAGTTCAGGAGATTCCTTTTTAAAGGGATGTTCAAGTGACGCGTCCGTACAAGCCCCGGGACTTTTGCCAGCCGGGAAGCAATCCCGCCGATCCATGAGTCAACTCCGCTGTGCGTATTGACGATGTCAAACCTCTCTCCTTTCAGAAAGTGAACCATCCGTATAATACTTGGTAAATCATATGGTTTTCTCATCGGCATGGTATGCACAGCTATCCCTGCATGTATTGCCGCGTCTTTTATGCGGGCGTGCTGCCTGCATAAAATGGCAACATGATGCCCCCTGCGGGACATGCCCGATGCTTCGGCAAGCACCCTCTTTTCCTGCCCCCCAAGGCCGTCAGACCATTCTGTATGAAGGATGCGCATAGTTAATTATGCCTGCAGATCAAACAATTATGTGATCTCAGGGTATTATCGCCTAACAGTATTTTATAGGCACATAGTGGCAAAGGCACAGAGGCATAACGTATTTTACTTTGTCCCTTTGTATCTTTGCGCCTGTTTTTTATGGATATTCAGGAATGTGCAAAGGCATGATAAAGCTTCATATACGTATCATTTCTCGCCATGAGCTGTTCATGTGTGCCGATATCACTGATCCGTCCCTTGTCAAGGATTATGATCCTTCCTGCATTCCTGACGGTCGAGAGCCTGTGAGCGATCACGATCGTGGTCCTTCCGCTCATTAAAGTCTCAAGCGCCTTTTGAACGATCGCCTCAGAGACTGAATCAAGCGATGATGTGGCTTCATCAAGTATCAATATAGGCGGATTTTTTAATATGGCCCTTGCAATGGCTATCCGCTGCCGTTGCCCTCCGGAAAGTTGCAGACCCCTTTCGCCGATAACCGTTTCGTATTTCTCAGGCAGTTCCTGAATGAAATCATCGGCAAACGACATCTTTGCAGCTTCAACTATTTCGCTTTCCGCTGCTCCTTCCCTGCCAAAGGCTATGTTCTCCCGGATGGTATCATTGAAAAGGATGATATCCTGGCTTACAATGCCTGTCAGTTCCCTAAGGGAGCGAAGATCCAGATCGTTGATATTGATGCCGTCAATCGTTATTTCTCCCTTTGTAGATTTCAGAAAACCGGGGATGAGGTCAACAAGCGTGGATTTCCCGACACCGCTCTGTCCAACAATAGCGATAACTTCACCCTGATGTATCTCAAGGTTCACATCTTTGAGAACAGTGGAGTTCCTTCCGGCATATGCAAAAGATACGTTATTGAACTTTATGGAATCCTTAAAATGCTTAATAATGGTTTTTCCGCTTTCCTCTTTTTTGGCGTCAAGGAGGGTATCGACCCGCTCAATCGATGCCCTGATCTCCTGTAATGCCGTGTATGCCTCACCTATCTTTTTTGTCGGGCTAAAGATCATATAGATGGCAACAATGATCGAGGCAAAGTCTCCGGGAGTAATGGTCCCATTGATGACCATGTGCCCCCCGTACCACAGGATAAGAGCAATACCAAGCCCTGTAACCATCTCGATCGCAAGCCTTGTGAATTCTTTAAACCTTTCAACCCTCAATAGTTCCCTGTAATATCTCTGGTTCTCCCTTGTGAAATTGTCCGCTTTTGTCTTTTCGCGGTTAAACACCTTGATGATCCGCACGCCCAGGATGCTTTCCCCGACCTTCTGCGTGAGAAATGACAGTTTTCTCTGTGCTTCTTTCCGCTTTTTCTTGACGCTCTTGCCGAACTTTCTCGTGCTGTACGCTATGAGAGGCAGCAGCGCCAGGGTCATCAGGGTCAGGTCCCACCTCCTGTAAAATGCGAGCCCGAGAAGAAACAAAATGGTCGGCACTTCCAGCACAAACGCCTTTAAAATATCAGACATCAATCCCCTCAGCACCTCCGCGTCATACATGATCCTTGATATGATCACTCCTGATGATTCCTTGTTGAAATATCCGACCGGGAGGGCAAGGATATGGTTATATAATTTATTCCTCATGTCCCTGACAAGCTTTAATCCGGCTGTTTTCATCAAAAAGTTCTGTCCGAAATTTAACGCCCCTTTCAGTATAAAAAGCCCAAAAACAGCGAAAGGAAGCAGCGTCAGGTATTCATATTTCCTGTTTGTAAAGATCTCATCGAGAGCAGGCTTCACTGCCCAGGCGATCGCGGCATTTATTCCCGAGAACATGAGACCAAGGATTATCCCGATAAAAACACCAGACCAATATGGTTTTGTCAGGTTAATTATTTTTCTGGTTATTGACATTGGTAATAGTATACTTAAGTTAATCCTGAAAATGCATTTGATGCTCAAATCCCGATTTAGAAACCATGAGACGTTAATTTTTCTGTCATTGCGAGAACCCTGAGGGTTCGTGGCAATCTTTTTTCAAAAAATCGAGATTGCTTCGCTGCGCTCGCAATGACAATTTATCTAATCGGGCTTGGAATGATGGCAATGTCGTTGTTTTTACCCGATTTCCTGCTGTATTATAGGTGATTGCTCAAACGTCTCTAATATACAGGCGAAAGGATTATATTCATGAAAAAGGCATCATCAAAAAAGAACTTCAGCGGCAAGACAGTCCTCGTTACCGGCTGCGCAGGATTCATAGGATGGAAAGTCTCCCAGCAATTGCTTGAGATGAATAAAAAGGTAATAGGCGTGGACAATATCAATAATTACTATGATCCGGCTCTCAAGACCTGGAGGCTCAGTACTCTGAAAAAACATCCGAACTTCAGTTTTTATAAGATCGATATCGGTGATTTAATAAAAACGAAAGCAGTTTTCAAGGGAAACAGGGTCGATGCTATAATTAACCTTGCGGCACGGGCTGGAGTAAGAGCATCTGTGGAAGACCCCTGGGTTTATCTGGATACGAACACAAAAGGTACGTTAAACCTCCTGGAATGCTGCAAGGACCACAAGGTAAAAAAATTCGTACTTGCGTCAACCTCGAGCTTATACGCATCGCTTGACATGCCCTATAAAGAGACCGCTAAGACAGACACTCCTCTCGCGCCGTATTCCGCAACCAAAAAAGGAGCAGAGGCGCTTTCCTACGCATATCATTACCTGTATGGCCTTGATATAACCGTGCTGAGGTACTTTACGGTATACGGCCCTGCAGGCAGGCCTGACATGAGCATTTTTAAATTTGTCAAAAACATGGACGCCGGAAAACCCATCCCGGTCTTTGGGGACGGGAACCAGACAAGGGACTTTACGTATATCGATGATATCGCCGACGGAACCATCAGGGCGTTGAGGCCGATGGGTTATGAGATCATCAATCTTGGAAGCGACCATCCTGTCAAGCTCAACTATGTGATCGGCCTGCTCGAAAAACATCTTGGCAAGAAGGCAAAAAGAAAAGTGCTTAAGAGGCACCCTGCTGACGTAACCGCAACCTGGGCGCATATTGAAAAGGCTAAAAAGATGCTCGGCTGGAAGCCGAAGATGTCCCTTGAGCAGGGAGTTGAAAACACGGTCAACTGGTTTCTGGAAAACAAAACGTTCTTAAAGAGCCTGAAGTGGAAGGATTAGAACTCCTTATACACCTTCGCCAGCGAATCCCCGGCCACGTGCATTTTGAATTCGTTGAAATAGCCGAACGGTGTGGTCATTACTGTATAGCCTGTTCTTTGCAGTCGTTCAACAACATCATTGAGCAGGGCGTGAGCAAATTCGGGTGAGGACTTGCTCATGGAGAGATGATTGAATGAATGGAGCACCACATTTTTGGTCTTAAATTTTCCCGCTATCCATTTCGTATTCTTGACGAACTTCTGGATGACGCTGTCCTTATTCCCTTCGTCATCCGCTTCAGCATGATAAAAGATTACCACCGCGTCCTTCACCACTTCCTCTTTTCCCACATCAGGGACCTCCGGCAAAGACTTTGACGCAGTCCTGTACCACCACTCATGGACATAGAACATGACCATTTTCATGTTACTTCTTTCCCTCAAATATCGCTTGCAGCGCATTATGGACATCGGTATATTTGAACTGATATCCTGCGTTCAAAACCTTATCAGGCAAAACCCGCTGACCAGTGAGGAGCACGCTCCCAAGTTCCCCAAGTGCCATTTCCACAATAAACCCCGGAACTGCAAGAAATGACGGCCGGTGAAGCACACTCCCCAGGACATCACTGAATTCCTTATTGGTAACAGGGTTCGGCGCAGTTGCATTAACCGGGCCTGAAATATCTTCATGCTCAAGCGCGTATTTCATGATACCGACCACGTCATCTCTGTGTATCCATGAAAACCACTGTCTGCCACTGCCTATGGGACCACCCATGTAGAGTTTGAAAGGGATGATCATCTGAGGCAATGCCCCGCCGTCAGATTCCAGCACCCCGCCAATGCGGATAAGCACGACCCGGACATTGAATCCCTGGGCCTTCAGGGCCTCTGCCTCCCATTGCTTGCAGACCCCAGCAAGAAAATCATCAGCAGGCAGCATATCCTCTGTTACAAACTCATCGCCATGAGCGCCGTAATACCCGACAGCCGAAGCGCTGATAAGGACTCTTCCACTCCCACTCCTTTTTAAAATCTCCCCTTGCCCCTCTTTTTCAAAGAGGGGAATATCGGAAGTCTTCCCCTTTTCTAAAGGGGGATTAAGGGGGATTTGTTTTATCGACTCAATAAGTGTACGCGTTGTATTTATGCGGCTTGAGAGGATGCGCTCTTTTTTCTCCTTTGTCCATCGTCCGGGAGCAATGGGCTCTCCCGCAAGATTAATGATCGCATCAAATTGTGAGATCACGTCTGGCGGAATGAGTTGGGGCGGATTCCAGGTAAGCTTGTCTTTTGAATCAGAAGGGCGTCTTGTGGTCACAATAACCGTGTGGCCGGACTTTCTGAGCTCACGCGCCAGCGGCGTCCCGATAAAACCAGTCCCGCCTGTGATGAGGATGTTCATGGGATAATTATAACAGAAGGGATCGAGAGTTCAAGGATTCGAGGATGCGAAGGGAGGCAGATCAAGATGTAGGAAAGTCCGGCGAAGAATTTCTATACGACACCGCTAAAAATGAGTTAAGAGTTAAGAAAAGTCAAAGACAGAAATTGCGCAGAAGCAAAATGTAATAATGCCTTATGTCGATTATAGAAATTCAGAGAC
Organism: Nitrospiraceae bacterium; assembly: GCA_003599425.1. GTDB lineage: Bacteria > Nitrospirota > Thermodesulfovibrionia > UBA6902 > UBA6902 > SURF-23. The sequence continues at coordinate 10,732 of QZKC01000021.1, forward strand.
GGGCTTTCCTGCATCGATAGATAATAAATAGTAAATATCATTCCTCATGAAAATTATCCTGCAGGACAGGCGTCCATTCTCTCCTGAATTTCTCAAATTCGCCCTGTCCGATGGCCTGCCGCATCTTTCTGAAGAAATCGAGATAGAAGTGGAGGTTATGTATCGTATTCAGTCTCATGGACAGGATTTCCCTGTTCATGAAGAGATGACGGAGATACGCGCGAGAATGGTTTTTACACGTATAACATTCGCAACCCGGATCGAGCGGGTTCGGGTCTTTTTTAAATCCTTCACGTTTGATGCTGATCCTGCCCCTGCTCGTGAACATAGTCCCGTTCCGCGCGTTCCTCGTGGGCATGACGCAATCAAACATGTCTATTCCTGCAGCAACTGCTTCAAGGACATCCAGCAGGTCCCCTATTCCCATGAGATAACGGGGCTTGTCCTTTGGTAAAAGTGGAGTTGTGAAGTTTATCATTTCATACATCAGTCCCTTGGGCTCGCCGACGCTTAGCCCTCCAATAGCGTATCCTTCAAAATTCAGTGCTATTAATTCTTCAGCGCTCTGCCTGCGCAGGTCAGGATACACGCTGCCCTGAACAATGCCGAACAATGACTTAGGGGCAAGGGGTGAGGGGTAAGGGGTTAGTTGAGATTTTTCAGTCCCCCTGACCTCTGACCCCTGACCCCTGAATTCTTTACATCTTCTCGCCCATTTCGATGTCAACTGCAAAGACTTCAGTGCGTATTCTTTGTCTGCCGGATATGGTGTACATTCGTCAAAGGCCATTAGGATATCAGAGCCTAGCGCGCTTTGAATTTCCATCACAAGTTCTGGAGTCAGGAAATGGAGCGAGCCGTCAATGTGAGACCTGAACTCAACACCTTCATCTGTTATACGTCTTAAGGGAGACAGACTGAACACCTGAAACCCGCCGCTGTCAGTAAGGATCGGCCCCTGCCAATTCATGAACTGATGCAGCCCGCCAAGTCCCCGTATGATCTCATGCCCGGGACGAAGGTAAAGGTGATAGGTGTTGGAAAGGATGATATCAGCGCCGAGTTCTTTCATTTCATCCTGGGTCATCGCCTTCACGGTCGCATTTGTTCCTACCGGCATGAAAGCAGGGGTGTTTATGATGCCGCGGGATGTGTGAATCTGGCCGAGACGGGCGTTGCTGTCGGTTGCGGTTATCTCAAATCGGAGAGAAGATTTCATATGAGCAACTATTTAGTCACCGCAGATAAAGATTTTTTCCTGAAACGATTTGCGACAGCTTTATTGAAGATATCTTCTATGGGCTTGAAATCGAGATACTCGGTAATTGCCTGTGTAGTAAATCTCACCCTCGGTTTCCTGTTCCTGTCAAAGAGTACTTTCCCTGTTTTAATTACACGGTGTTTGAGATAATTTGATCTCTGAATCTTCTTTTCATCGATTAGCACAGCTACATCAATATCGCTTCCCGGCAGAGCCCTGCCTTTAGCGCAACTTCCAAAGAGATACAGTGTGGTGACTTCTTTTCTGGCTTTGAAATAGCTGATGATTCGTTTGATGTCGGCATCGGTTTGCATGGGAAATTATAGCATACCAAAGCGATATCATTCGCTGACTGATTAGAGTTTATTTGCAAATTCCGCGCCGACAATATTCTGATTATCCCCAGTATATTTTGTGTTATAATTTGTCGTACAATTTTTAAGGGACATGGCTGATTTAGATACAATCCTGAATTTTATTTTACCTTATAATTTATGCTTCTAAAGGATATTTTCCGAGACACAATTGACCTTACTGAAGAAAGATGGAGCCACATTACTAGGGAGCATCCGGAAGTCGGCATATATAAAGAAAGAATAGAGAGTGTCTTATTATCACCTGATTATGTAAAGAAAAGTTTTAGAGATACGGAGGTGCTGCTTTACTATAAATTTTATGATGATATTTTTAATGGAAAATATTTTCTTGTGACTGTCAGGAAGGGTTTGCGTTCATTTATTCTTACCTGTTATATTACTGATATAATTAAAAAGGGAGAAACCATATGGGAAAAGAAATGAGAATGGCTTATGATGATGAGGGCGACATTCTTGATATTTCAATAGGTGATCCTGAAAAAGCTATTTCCAGGGAAGTAGAAAATGACTTCTTTCTCAGGGTTGATCCAGTTAGCGGCGAAGTGGTTGGTTTTTCGATCCTGAATTTCAGAAAATGGTTTAAAGGCGCAAAAGACATTAAAACACTTCCTGTTAAAGCTGATCTTGTTGCTTCCTGAATCTGTCAACCGTTACATATCAACTTCCTCCTTAATAAATGCCAAACCTTTCTTACGCAGAAAGATAAAATATCTCTAACCTCTCTCCGCCTCTCTTAATAATGTGCAGCCCAGATGCCCGCAGCGACCGCGAGAAAACTGAGCGTCAGAACAATCCAGTGAAATCCCTGAAGCAGCGAGAATATCTTTTTCGTATCGATCTGGTCCGATGGTTTGCCAAAGAGTTTTTTAAAGATCATTTTCTCGAGGCCGAACAGGAGGGACGCATACACTGACCAGAGGATGATCATGACCCACACGCCGAAGCTCATTCCTTTTACCGTTATTAAATATAGCCCCGAAAGCCCTGCAAGGATGACCATAGTTTTCGCAATCTTGCCGAAGCGGTGTTCTGTCCCCTGGAACATCATGACCTGTTCAAGCGAGCTGGTCCCTCGTAGAATCATAGGGAAAGTCACCATCGTGACAAAAGACACCCCTCCGATCCAGATGATTATTGATATTACATGGATGGTTAAAGCGATAACGTAATCAATCATGATGTCCTCCATTATTTATAGGCACTAAGGGACATAGGCACAAAGGCACATAGTTGTAATGCCGTTACTGTTTCAATCCTTTATCCCTCTGTACCTTTGTTCCTTTGCCACTTTGTTCCTCTATTTACATCCTCTCCGGAGCGCTGACTCCAAGCATGGTTAATCCCTCTTTCAGCACAATCTGAACTGCTTTGCAAAGATAAAGCCGCGCATTCGTCAACGCCTCATTATCCGATATGACCCTGTGTTTATTGTAGTATGAGTGGAAGAGTCCGGCAAGCTCCTGAAGGTAATAGGTTATCCTGTGTGGTTCGCAGGAAAGCGCTGCACCTTCAAATACCATCGGATAATGAAGGAGCTTTTTGATAATGGTGATCTCCTCGGTTTCTGTCAGAAGGGCAAGGCACCGCCTTGCCCCTACATCTTCGCTGACTGCTGACCGCTGACTGCTGACTCCCCTTTCCTCCGCCTGCCTGAATATGCTCGATATCCGTGCGAACGCGTACTGGACATAGAAGACAGGATTTTCTGCTGATTGTTCCTTCGCAACTTCGATGTCGAACTCAAGCTGGCTGTCAGCGCGGCGTGTAAGAAAGATAAATTTTGTGATATCAGCTCCGACCTCATCAACCACTTCTCTCAGTGTCACGAACTCGCCCGACCGCTTTGACATCTGGACAGGTTCACCGTGCCTGAGGAGAGCCACCATCTGGATCAGGATGACTTTGAATTTTTCCTTGGGCAGTCCGAATGCCTCGAGCACTGATCTGATCCTCGGTATGTACCCGTGATGGTCCGCGCCCCATATATTAATGACAGTATCAAAGCCCCGGTCCAGTTTATCTTTGTGATAGGCAATATCAGAGGCAAAGTACGTATATTCCCCGTCTTTCTTTACTACAACCCTGTCTTTGTCATCTCCGAACTCTGTTGAATGAAACCACTTCGCTCCGTCTTTCTCGTAGAGAAGACCTTTCTCCTGAAGCGCAGTTAGGGCGCTTTGAACCTTGCCTTTTTCATGAAGCTCTTTCTCGCTCTGCCACCGGTCAAAGATCACACCGAAATCTTTCAGGTCTTTCGCAATATCGGCAAGCATCATTTTATATGCGTAATTCGTGAAAAAATCCCAGCATTCTTCAAAAGACCTGTTCTGATATTCATTGCCCGATCTTTTGATGATCTCCTCAGCGATGGATTCAACATAATCTCCCCTGTAACCATCTTCAGGAAATGGTGCGTCATTGCCAAGCAGTTGCAGATACCGCGCAAAGACAGATTCTCCCAAAAGTTTTACCTGCAGTCCCGCATCATTTATATAGAATTCCTTTTGCACATCATACCCTGCTGCCTTCAGGATATTGCAGAGAGCGTTGCCGACAGCAGCGCCCCTGCCATGACCGACATGCAACGGCCCTGTGGGATTGGCGCTCACGAACTCGACCTGGACCTTGTGCCCCCTGCCAATATCTGTTCTCAGTGATGAATGCTCTTCAGTTAGAAGCTGCGCGAGCTTTGCATGGAGGAATTCCTTTTTCAGCCTGAAATTAATAAACCCGGGCCCGGCTATTTCGATAGTGTCTAAAACATCAGGGCCGCCTCCCCCCCCTTTTATTCCCTCTACGATCTCTTCCGCGATCTTCCTCGGCGGCCTTTTGAGAATTTTCGTCAGCCCCATCGCAATAGTGGCCGCCATATCGCCCATTGATTCATTCTTTGGTATCTCAATATCGATATCAGGAAGGGTGTCCAAACCCCACTGCGCGTTACAGACTTTTAAAGCTTTTTGTATTATCTCAGAAAGCTCCTGCTTCATGAATGATGCCCTTTTATGAATTCAATACATCCTCTGGGTTCAGCCAGCGAATCAAACACGATATCCGCATTCGTCTTCAGCAGCTCTTCCTTTTGATAAGGCCCTGTTGCAACGGCAATGCATTTTGCCCCGTGGACTTTGGCGCATTGTACATCCCTTGGGGTATCACCAATAACAATGCATTCCTGCGGTGAAAAAGCAAAGCCTTTCTTCGCAAACTTCTGAATCGCAATAGGCAGAAGTTCATCCCTGTCTTCGTGATCGCTGCCGAACGCGCCGTCGATGAAGTATTCATTCAGCTCGAAAGAACCGAGTTTTATGCGTGCCCCGCTCTCGAGATTGCCGGTAAGAAGGCCAAGAGGTATTCCTTCCTGTTTTAACAGATCAAGGGTCTCCTGTACCCCGGGCTTCAGCTTTTTGAGAGGATTGTTTATTTCCTCTGTGAGAAAATGAAGATACGCCTCCAGCATCTTTCCAATATTCCCATCCATACTGAACCCATGCAGTCCAAGCCCCTCCTTGATGATCTGTATGTCTGTCTTGCCTGCCATCGATATGGTCTTGAAAGCGTCTTCGATCTCCATCACAGCATGGAACGCTCTGTTCAAAGACCGTGTCCCTGCACCACCTGCGGTTATCAAAGTTCCGTCTATGTCAAAAAGCACCAGCTTTTTCATCGGATTTATTATAAACCAATCCCTCATAAATAATTTTAAAGCACGGTAACCGCTCAGTTATGGTGGCACAACTGTTTGAGACGTCATTCCCGCAAGCGAAGCGCGTCGGGAATCAGCCTTACAAGCTTGATTCCGGACAAGCCG
>QZKC01000009.1 GCA_003599425.1 Nitrospiraceae bacterium
TGTAAGGATAATAATGTTTCTGTTTAAATTGCTTTACTCCGTAAAGCCTGCATTTACTCACCATACTTGCTCCGAGTTTATGAATAATCAAGGTTAGTAGTTAACCCAAAAAATGCATTTAATAACATTTTACAGCAAGCAGAGACGACTGAAAAAGCTCTATCAGCAACACCTCTGAAAATTTATAGTCACCGTCTTATGCGGTATAGTTTTACGCAGATTTTCAGATACCTGGATTTAACTAATCTGTTGCTTTATAGAGATTTTGAAGGCGTACCTGCATGTTGTCCGGTTGTGCAATTACATTTTCCTGGTTAATATTTTTCACACTGTCTTCGGGTCCTCTGGCGGAAGCTCGCTCTCGTCAAAAGGCAAAACCCCAAGCTGGGTCAGCACAGAGTCTACCCCTTTCAGCATCTCCGTATAATCAAACGATGATATATCCTGATACACTGCTTTCTCAGTCAGCTTGTCGAAAGCGTCATAATCAAACGTTCCGTCAAGCACCCTGGAACCTGTCAACACCCGGTAAACTATTTTGTCATCCTTCATATCGTCGCCTTCTTTCACCTGAAGTGAGCTAACATGACCGGGCACAGCAATATACCACTGCATCGCAAAGATCACGGCATCATAGAGCGTTACGATGCCCAATGATATCTTGTCCTCACGCAGTCTCCTTTTTCCGCATCGATAGTGAAGCTTCGCCCGCATCAGCGGTCCTTCAACCGGGCCGAGGGCATCTTCATCCATTAATCCAAAATGCGGCATATACCAGTTCCTTCTTACAGCGTATTTAAAAATGCGATGATATCTTCCACTTCCTCGTCAGATAAATTTTCAAAAGACGGCATCCTGCTGAAGGGATGTATAAACTGCTCCCTGATATTCTCAGGCGTAGCAGGGCGCCTGCTTGCAGGGAGTTCCGCATTTTTCAATATCCTTTTCAGTCCCGGCCCCACTACAGTATCCATGCTATAAGCGTCATGACAGAATTTACATCTGGAATCAAAAATGTTCTTGCCCCTGCCGATGCTCTCCGGGTCTGTCATTATAGCCGGCTGCTTCCTTATATCCTGTTTCTCCCTTTTTGGCATGACTGCCCTCTCCTTGTACTGAATAATTCTGTCATATGACTTTTCAGTGCCAAATTCCGAGACGAGAAGATAATACCCTGCTGATACGCCGGCAGTCCCGAAGGTGAAAAGAGCTATTAAAACACCAAATACCTTTGCATGATTATAGAACTGTTTATAGGTCCTGATGTACATGACCTTTACTGCCATCAGGATCACTATAGCAAGCGCAAAGACGCCGTGAAACGTTCCCCTCACTGAAAGCTCTGTTTTTGTCAGATAAATGAACCTGAGACAAAGGAATGTTATCACTGAGAACACGATAAGATACAATATGCCCGCAGCTCTGTGGATTTTCTTAAGGGTTTCCGGATTATATTTCCTTTCATTCCTGCCGAAGACTTCGAACATCGCAAGCATGTCAACAGCGGCTACTATGACCAGCGCCAGAGAAAGAATGGATTTTATGAAAAATATGGACACTGTTCTCCTGACAGACTCAGTAATTATTGAAAAGTTTATCAAAGGATGAAACAAGTTGCAATGACTGAAAAATGAGTGATGAAGGCATGCATAAAGAAGTGACAAAGAGTTTTCTCACTTCTTTACTTATTGATGTACCGCACAATATTTTTTTCTTTTTATAAAAGCCGGTAGGGGTATGCCCTCTTTACCCAGTCGCTGGACGGATATTTCATCTTCAGAATCTCGTATGCTTCCTTGAGCTGTTTGGCATTATGCGTGCTTTTATACCGGCAGACGCCCTGCAGGTAAACCGCTTCAGGGGCAAAACTGCTCTTCGGATATTCAGTCAGCAGATTGTCGGTGTATACTATCGCCTTTTCGAACTGCCCGGTATCAAAGCAGGTTTTTGCTATTCCCAGATACATTGATGAAATAAATTCATCAGGCAAAAGGAATCCGAGTGTCCTATGGTGTGTCTTTCCATCCGCGTCGAGTGTTATAAGAGTAGGTGTCCATCTGACAATAAACTCATCTGCAAGCTTTGAATCAGCCGGCACCCTCAACGGTATTAAATGCTGATTCAGGAATTCGATGACCTTTATCTCTGGATACGTAACTGCATCCATCTGCTGGCAGCCGATTCACCCGGGATTATAGAAGTCGAGCAGCACATATTTCTTCTCTTCTTTAGCCCTTGAAAGGGCTTTGTTCATGTCGGTCCCCCATACTATCTTCTTCTCCATGACCTTTGCCATTATCACACCTCCAGAATAATCTTATCTGTTTTTATACCAAGCTACTTGGCAACCCCTGCTGATCTTGCATGCTCGCAAGCCTGCAAGACCTCTTTCTTGAACTGCTCATAATCGAGCTGAAGCCCATTGATATAAGTGCTCCATCCTGCAGTGGATTTGGCATAATGCACCGTGTCCTCAATCTCAGCATCTGTCGCTCCATTCAACTTCGCTAATTCAGTATGGTAAAAAGAACAGTAACGACACTTTGTAATAGCCGAGAGCGCCACTCCGATCAACTCCCTGTATTTGTTCGGTATCGCTCCTGTGTCAAACTGCACACGCTTGAAAAGCTGCCACTCCAGCTCAAGTGAAGAGTCCGGAATCGATTTGAACATAGCGGGAACCACTCCGAAGGTCTCTTCGATTTCCTTATAGACTTTTTTTCTGTCCATGGCTTTCTCCTTCTGTCTCTTTTGTTCTTTACTCATCTCTTAAGCACACATTAGGCTTTCAGACGGTGAAAGAATATGATTTAAATCATATTGGCTGTCTGCTATAATTTCCGCAAGATTCCAGCGCCAAAAATAAACAGAAAATTTATATATAATAGACCATCATGGATGACCTCAAGCAGTCTTTAACAGACAAGATGAAGACTCCCCAGTGGAAACTGATCGCCGCGCTGCTGCTTACCGCTGCTTTTCTTCTGTTCTGGAGCCGTCTCGGCAATATAAACGGCCCGGTCAGATATACCATAAACTACAGTCAGTTCATGGAGCAGATCAACTCAGACAATGTCATGTCGGTCACTATCAAAAACCTGGAAATAACCGGGGAACTCAAAAAAGAGACCTCTATCCGGATTTCAGTTGAGAAGGAAGCACGGTCAATAAAACATTTTCAGACCTTTTTGCCGGCCTTCCAGGGAGAAAACATACTCTCTACTCTCAGGGACCGGGGAGTGATCATAAATGTCGAACCGCCTGAAAAGATGTCCCCGTTCTGGCAATTTATCGTGGGATTATTACCCTGGGTCCTTATTATCGGGATATGGGTGATGCTTATGAGGGGCGCCCAGCGGATACAGGGCGGGCCGGGCGGACTTTTTTCATTTGGACAGAGCAAGGCAAAACTTCATGATGTACAAAAACCCCAGGTAACATTCAAGGATGTAGCAGGGATGGAAAACTCAAAAAAAGAACTTGAGGAGACCATTGAGTTTCTGAAAAATCCCTCGAAATTCAAAAAGCTCGGAGCCAAGGTCCCCAAAGGTGTTCTGCTGATAGGCCCTCCGGGCACAGGAAAAACCCTTCTGGCTCGTGCAGTGGCAGGTGAGGCAGGCGTTCCTTTTTACAGTATCAGCGCGTCCGAGTTTATAGAGATGTTCGTCGGGGTCGGCGCATCGCGTGTTAGGGACATGTTCCAGAAGGCAAAGGCCAATCCGCCAAGCATTATTTTTATAGATGAGATCGACGCAGTGGGACGCACCCGCGGTGCTGGCTTCGGAGGCGGTCATGATGAAAGGGAGCAGACCCTGAACCAGCTTTTGAGCGAACTTGACGGTTTTGAATCTCATGAAGAAGTAATTGTCATGGCTGCAACGAACAGGCCGGATGTACTGGACCCAGCCCTGCTGAGGCCGGGGCGCTTTGACAGGCATATCGTCATAGACAGGCCAGGAATGAAAGACAGGAAATATATCCTTGAGGTTCATGTAAGAAACAAGACACTTTCTGACGATATTGATCTTGAAAAATTGGCGCGTGGCACCCCCGGTATGTCCGGAGCTGATCTGGAGAACCTCGCAAACGAGGCAGCGCTTATCGCGATAAGAAAGAACAAGGAAAAGATTGACATGAGTGATTTCGAAGAGGCGCGGGACAAAATACTCATGGGCACCGTGAGGGAGGAGACCATCAACGAGATGGAAAGGAAAATAACCGCATATCATGAGGCCGGACACGCCCTCGTGGCTCACGAGCTTCCGGGAACCGACCCGATTCACAAGGTCAGCATTACGCCAAGGGGAATGGCGATGGGCGTTACCCAGTTGCTCCCTGAGGAAGACAGACATTACTACCCCATGAAATATCTCATGAACAAATTGAGCGTTGCCCTCGCAGGGCGCGCTGCCGAAAAAATAATTTTCAATGACGTGAGCACCGGAGCTCAGAGTGATCTCAAAGAGGCATCTTCACTCGCTGAGAAAATGGTGGCACAGTGGGGAATGAGCGATAAGGTCGGCCCAGTAAGTCTCGGACGCGCCGAGGAGCATCCGTTTCTGGGAAGAGACATGGCTCTCCCGAAACGTTACAGTGAAGACCTTGCATGGCTCATGGACCAGGAGATACAGAGACTAATCATCGAATCAGAAATAAAGGCTGACGAGGTGCTGAAGGCGAACAGAAAAGCGCTTGACGCACTTGCCGAAGAGCTCCTGAAAGAAGAGACGATTGACAGGGAAGATATCGAGCGCATCATCAAAGAAGTAAAAGAGACGACTTGATCCATCAGGAATTCAGACTACGCGACGGAGTGCTCCACCTCAACCATGCCGGGGTCTCCCCATGGCCTCAAAGAACAGCACAGGCAGTTCACGATTTTGCTGATGAAAATTTGACGCAGGGCTCCCTCAGCTATCTCCGCTGGATCGAGAAGGAAACAGAATTGCGCAGACGCGCACAAAAGCTCCTCAATGCCCCTTCACATAATGATATCGCTCTTGTAAAGAACACATCAGAAGCCCTCTCTGTCGTCGCGTATGGACTTGAATGGAAAGCCGGCGACAACGTCGTCAGCAGCAACCAGGAATTTCCTTCAAACCGTATTGTGTGGGAATCACTCGTCTCACTGGGAGTGGAATTCCGCGAAGCTGACATCACCGGCCATCCAAATCCTGAGGATGCCCTGTTCGCTCTTGTTGACCGCTATACACGCCTTATCACAATAAGCTCAGTACAGTTTTCCACAGGGCTGCGTATGGATCTCAGACGTATCGGCGAGTTTTGCAACAAACGCGGCATACTCTTTTGCGTTGACGCAATCCAGAGCCTCGGCGCGCTTAAATTCGATGTTCAGGATATCCACGCAGATTTCGTTATGGCTGACGGCCACAAATGGATGCTCGGCCCGGAAGGTCTTGGACTCTTCTATTCACATCCTGACGCGCGGGAGCGCCTGCGTCTCACACAATTCGGATGGCATATGGTTGAGGATGCGGGAAACTTTGACCGCAAAGACTGGAGCATCACAAAGACCGCGCGAAGGTTTGAATGCGGCAGCGCAAATATGATCGGGATCCATGCGCTAAATGCAAGCCTGTCCCTTCTCCTTGAAAAAGGGATGGACTACGTTGAGAAGGAAATATTAAAACGGAGTGAATATCTCTTTGAGAAAATAAGGTCAATTCCTGATCTGGAATTGATCACTTCACCTGAACAGGCACGCTACGCAGGTATTGTCACCTTCAGACGAAAAAATACAGACAATAACCTTTTATATAATTCCCTCGTCAGAAACAATGTCATATGCGCTCTCCGCGCCGGAGGCATCCGCCTCTCCCCGCATTTTTATACGCCCTTTGTTCACATTGACCACGTGATGGAACTGGTCAAGAGATTCTGTTCCTGACAATGTCAGGATAATACTGCGGCAGCTATTTCACCGGTTCCCACATAACCGCAACTCTCATCCTGGATAAAAAATCTGACCAGCCTATTATCTGTCCCCTGTTGTTGATAGCAAGCGCCTGGCTGCTGTTGTTCCCGAAATACGTTCCGAGGTCTGACATCCAGCCCTTCTCAAACAAGAAAGCGTGTGTCTCTCCTGAAGGTATCTCGGAATATCCGATGATCTGCCCTTTGTTGTTGATCCCGTGAGCCTTACTGACAGGCCCGCCGAGCGTGCCGAGGTCCTTCATTTCTCCGCTCTCATAAAGGAACGCGTGAACTTCTCCGGTCTCTGTCTCAGAGCATCCGACGATCTGGCCCAGGCCGTTTATGGCGAACGCCTGACTGTTCCAGCCGCCCAGTGTGCCAAGGTCTTTCATTTCACCGTTCTCATACAGAAACGCATGGTAAGAGAATTGATCGATATCGGACCATCCAACCACCTGCCCATAATTATTTATACCGAAGGCCTGGCTGTTCCAGCCGCCCAGTGTCCCCAGGTCTTTCATTTCACCGTTTTCATACAGAAACGCATGTATCACCCCTGCACTAATTTCGGAGTACCCGACAATCTGATTGCTGTCATTAAGACCAAATGCCTGGCTGGTCCTGCCTCCGAGCGTGCCAAGGTCCTTCACCTGGCCATGTGTGAACTGAACTGCATGCAACAAAGATGAATCGACGTAAGCCCAGCCCGCGATGATATTCTGATGATTAATTGCGTAAGCCTGATTCAGCCCGGCATAGGAAAGTGCGAGTTCAGTTGAATTTTTATTCCCGTAAGACAAAAAAGAAGAATAGTTCACAGGATCGTTATAGGACCATCCTACGATCGTACTGTAGTCATTTATTCCCCGCGCAATGCTTGAGTTGCCGCTGAAAGGGCCCAGCTCAATGATCCGGTATTCTGCAGAATATGCCGCTGAATACACCATGAAAAAAACAGGTAAAGACAAGAGGATCTTTTTATGGTTGTGCTTTGCATGGCAACATGCTCCTTTAGCTGTTTTATACTCTCTGTACTATCTGTATTTCATTTATCAGATTTCGGAACCTTTTTCAACCCCTGTCCATGCCTTTCGACTCAGCAATGAATTTCCCGAACCTCTTATCAAGCTTTGCTATATGCTCAAGTATCCAGTCCACGACAACCTGGTTCGTTTCAACAGAGAGATCGTACGAGCCCGGCTTCTTCCCCCCTTCAAGCTTCATGAGTTCCTCTTTGAGATATGCAAAGTTCCCCATGAATTTCTCGTGCTGCTTCCTGTGCTGCTCGTACTCGGGATAGCCGCGTTCCAGCATATATTTCTCTTCCTCGCCGAAATGAAAAACGATATAGTCATCCAGAAACTTTACAACATCGCTGATCTTGTATTTGCAGGTATGACTTCTGATCGCATCCACAAGGTCGTTGATGCGTGTGAAAAGCTCTTTGTGCTGGGTGTCAATTATTTCAATGCCGACGGAAAGGTCTTCAGTCCACTTCATTTATTAGATATGCGTAAGCCAGGCTTTGTACGCCTTTTCCTCGCCCTTCACAATCCTGAAAAAAAGGCTCTGGAGTTTTTTGGTCACCGGACCGGGCTTGCCGCTTCCGACAGTCCTGTCATCTATCTCCCGCACAGGCGTCACCTCTGCTGCCGTCCCTGTCAGGAACACCTCATCAGCGATATACATTTCGTCGCGAGTAAAGGAGGCCTCTTTAACCCTAATTTTCAGTTTCTGTGCCATCTCAATAATGCTCTTTCTCGTAATACCTTCAAGGACCGAAGGAAGCGGCGGCGTAATAAGCTCACCGTCCCTTACCATGAATATATTCTGTCCCGTCCCTTCCGAAACAAAACCGCTGGTGTCGAGCAGAAGCGCTTCCTCATACCCGGATGCGATAGCCTCGCGTTTTGCGAGCGTTGAGTTGACGTAGTCTCCGCAAGTCTTGCTTTTCGTCAATGCCGCATTCACATGCTGGCGTGCAAAAGATGATATCCTGGCCCTGATGCCGTTCTTTATGCCATCTTCACCAAGGTAGGCCCCCCATGGCCAAACAGCAACCGCCACCCTGATCGGATTCTCCTTCGGATATAAGCCCATCGCGCCATAACCCAGATATACGAGAGGACGGATATAACACTCTTTCAGTCCGTTGACCTTCACTGTATCAGTGATCGCCTTTGATATCTGCTGCCGCGAAAAAGGAGGATCGATCCTGAGAATGTGACAGGAATCAAACAGCCGGTCTACATGCTCCTTCAGCCTGAAAACAGCGGAGCCGTTCTTTGCCCTGTAGCACCTGATCCCCTCAAAAGCGCCGGTACCATAGTGCAGGGTGTGAGTCAGTATATGAATATTTGCATCCGCCCAATTCACGAATTTTCCATCCATCCAGATCTTCTTGGATTCAGTAAGCATTGCTGTTATTCCTCCTGAAATTAGGTGATAATATGTTTTGCAAAATTATACTTCTTTCCCCATCAACTTTACCACTGTCAATGGTACACGCCCTTCTCATCATCCCATCCTTCTTTTCCTATGAGCGGCACAAATACACAGGGAGTCGAGGTTATGGTTGTTGTCCCGTCAGGGGTCTTTGTTATTTTATAAAGTATCTGTGAAAACCTGCTCCCCACCGGGATCACAAGTCTGCCGTTCATTTTCAACTGGTCAATATACTCGTGAGGGATGTGCGGGGCTGCCGCGGTAACGATAATTGCATCATATGGAGCATGTTCAGGAAGTCCGACAGACCCGTCAGAGACAAATACACGGACATTTTTACGGTTCAGCCTTTCCAGTGTCTTCCTCGCACGCAATGCCAGTGTTTCAATACGTTCAACAGTAAAGACCTCTATTGCGAGTTCAGAGAGCACTGCAGCCTGATATCCTGAACCGGTGCCGACCTCGAGCACTTTTTCATCACCCTTTAATTCGAGCAGTTCAGTCATGAGGGCCACCATGTAGGGCTGGGAAATCGTCTGGCCCTCACTGATAGAGAGGGCATTGTCATCATAAGCACTGTCCCTTAAATGCTCTTCGACAAAGAGGTGTCTCGGAATTTTTCCCATTGCGGCAAGCACCCGCTCGTCCCTGATGCCGCGCGCCCTCAACTGATCTTCCACCATCATATGACGCAGTTTTTCAAATGACATAAAATCAGCTTTCAGCAGTCAGCGATCAGCTTTCAGCAGTAAGAAAAAACGGCGCATTAGCATGTATGAGCTGACCGCTGATAGTTGACAGCTAAACTCTCTTCAGTATCGCTCTTGCTGCAATTATACCAGATGCCGAAGCCTGGATAAGCCCCCTGCTCACTCCGGCTCCGTCGCCTATTGCGAAGAGGTTTTTGATCTCTGTTTCAAGCCTGCTGTCAAGCTTGAGTTGTCTTGAATAGAACTTGACCTCTACACCATATAACAGTGTATGTGCGCTGTAGACTCCCGGCGCGATCCTGTCTATCGCCCTTAGCATTTCAAGTATATTGGAGATATACCTGTGAGGAAGCACAAAACTGAGGTCTCCGGGTGCAGCGTCAGTTAGGGTCGGTTTTACATGTCCTCTTGCTATCCGGGCATGTGTTGATCTCCTGCCTTTCAGGAGGTCGCCGAGACGCTGGACAATAACGCCCTTGCCCAGGAGATTGGCAAGCCGCGCTACATATCTGCCATACAAATGCGGTTCATCAAAAGGTTCTGTAAAATGGGTGCTCACAAGAAGGGCAAAATTCGTATTGTCTGTCTTCATATCAGAATAGCTGTGCCCATTCACTATCCATACTCCTTTAACATATTCCTTCACGATCTCTCCATATGGATTTACGCAAAAGGTCCTTACTCTGTCGTGAAATTTTCTGGAATAAAAGATAAGCTTCGGTTCATACACGATATCCGTGAGAGGTTCAAGCACTGAAGCGGGCAGTTCGACCCTGACGCCAATGTCCACAGGATTTTTCAGGAGGGAAAGTTTCATCATCTTTGCCTGCCGTTCGAGCCAGAGCGCCCCTTCCCTGCCTGGAGCGATGATCACATAATTCCCGTAATACGTCTCTCCATCAGTGGTTTGAACACCATTGACCGTTCCATTCTTTGTGACTATCCGTTTAACGTCCTTGAGAAATGCAATGTCTACTTTCGAGTTGAGCTCTGCCTTTATTCTCTTCAGAAGGCCGGGACAGCGGTCTGTTCCAATATGCCTTATGCGTGACGGGATCAGAGTTAGGCTGTTTTTCTCTGCAAGATCTTTAAGCCCTTGCACTTTATCGGCGTCACTCCCGAACACAACAGCAGGCGCGCCGTATTTCACATAGATGCTGTCTGTATAGGCAATAAGTTCCTCAAGGGCTGAATCATCTACATACCGTGACAGGTTGCCTCCCACTTCTTTGGAAAGGGTCAGTTTTCCGTCACTGTAAGCCCCGGCCCCGCCCCATCCGCAAAGGAGTCCGCAGTCAGGGCACTGGATGCATGATATCTTCTGGGCAGAGGAAGGACATACCCGCTCTTCGATGTCCTTCCCTTTTTCGAGCAGCAGGATCTTTATCTTTTTTTTTGCTGATACCAGTTCCAGCGCCGCGAATATTCCGGCAGGCCCTGCTCCGACTATGATCACATCGTATTTCATAAAAAAAAGTAGCAAGTAACGAGTAGAGGGTAGAGAGAAACCGCAACTTTCATTCCTGCTCTCTACTTTCTACTCTCTACTATTCACTGTCTACGTCACTCCTCTCTCCCGTACTTTCCAGTTCTTCTTCATGCGCTCCAGGGTCCCGAAGTCTGTCAGGTCAAGATGCACCGGGGTTACGGAAATATATCCTTTGTGGATCGCGTCAAAGTCCGTATCCTCTCCTGTTTCCCATCTTGGGACGCCTCCGCTGATCCAATAGTATTTTCTTCCGCGCGGGTCCACGCGTTCATGCACCGGATTGTCATAGACGAGTTTGCCCTGCCTGGTGAACTTCACTCCCCTGATATCCGCGGTATTAGGAACATTCACGTTAAGAAGTGTGTCCTCAGGCAGGCCTTTTTTGAGGACCTTCTGGACAATTGAAGATGCGAAATCCGCAGCCCCCCGGAATCTCAGCATATTTTTCCGGGAACTGCTGCTTTCACGGTCATCCCTGATCAGAGATATCGCGATTGACGGTATACCGAGGAGTGTTCCTTCCATTGCTGCGGCAACCGTACCGGAATATGTAATGTCGTCGCCGAGATTCGCGCCAAAATTTATCCCTGAGACAATGAGGTCAGGTCTTTGGGGAAGAAGTTTGCTTACAGCGATGATCACACAGTCAGTCGGTGTACCGTTGACATGAAACGTATTATTCCTGACCCGCTGAGCGCGTAAAGGCCTGTGCAGTGTAAGTGCGTGCGCAACTGCGCTCTGCTCGGTTTCCGGAGCCACAACATACACATCTCCCGCTGATTTGAGTCTTTTTGCAAGTATCTTTAGCCCGGGAGACGATATACCATCATCATTTGTAACAAGGATCATGGGCATGCAGTTTATTGTAACAGAATCGGCACTGTAAAATGGCCATTAATCATAAAAGAACAAGAAATATTTACATCTCCACAAAGGCAAGTCTGTCTCTGGATTTCTGTAATCGACGGAATTGCCTGCATTTCGTCTTTTCATTTTACAAATATAAGTTTTGGGTAAGATTCGAAGTCTTTTCTTTAAAGGTGTCGTACAGAAATCTTCACCAGCCGTACCTTTGTGCCGATGTACCTTCACTTATGCATGATCATACTATCAACTATATTTATAATTTCATTAAGTGATTTTTTATTGATTTTATGAATTCACTTCTTTAAAATAAAGCGCCTGTTACAAAATAAAACAGTCGTGCTTCAAAGTGAAGCATTCTATCCGGTCAATACAGTTTCTTTTATAAATATCTACAAAAAAGGAAGGGTATGTGATGCTAACCAAAATACTTAAATCTCCGAGAGCGTTTACTCTTATTATAATTGTATGTTCCATTCTGATGTTAGGAGCTGTGCTGGGGTACGCCTCGACAGAAGCTGCATCCCCTCCTCCGGCAACTCCGGATGTTCCCTGGTGGGTCTGGCCTCTCTCGTTGTTTCTGGTTACATTCGTCCTTGGTATTGTTGCAGTTCTCGGAGGCGTCGGCGGCGGGGTTCTCTTTGTTCCGATCGTCGGGGGGTTCTTCCCCTTTAATCTCGATTTTGTAAGAGGAGCAGGACTTCTCGTAGCCCTGGCAGGCGCTCTTGCAGCAGGCCCCGGGCTTTTAAAGCGGAATCTCGCAAGCCTCCGCCTTGCGTTGCCTGTTGCACTGATCGCATCATCCGCAGCAATAGTCGGCGCCATGATCGGGCTTGCTCTTCCGCAGGATGTTGTGCAAACACTGCTGGGCGCTACGATCCTATTGATCGTTCTTATCATGGCTACCGCCAAGAAATCTGATTTCCCGAATGTGCCCAACCCGGATGCCCTGTCACAGAGCCTTGCCATCACGGGAATATACAGGGAAGAATCCATTGGAAAAGATGTTGAATGGCAGATACACAGAACACCTAAGGGATTGGCCTTGTTCATTGTAATTGGAGTAATGGCAGGCATGTTCGGTCTCGGCGCCGGATGGGCCAATGTCCCGGTCCTGAACCTCTTGATGGGCGCGCCGCTGAAAATATCGGTTGCGACCAGTAAATTCCTTCTGTCGATCACCGACACGTCAGCAGCATGGATCTATCTGAATCAGGGAGCAGTTCTGCCGATGATCGTTGTTCCTTCCATTGTCGGCATTATGCTCGGCTCTATCGTCGGGGTCAAGATACTCGCAAAGACAAAGCCCAAGGCGATCAAATGGATGGTTATCGGGCTTCTGCTCTTCTCAGGGCTCAGGGCCTTATTAAAAGGATTGGGGATCTGGAAATAAAACTGATAGCTGATAGCTGACAGCTATCAGCCAATAGCTATAAAGGAGATCGTTATGAGCAATGACAGAACAAAGGCAAGTGAAGAACAGATAGCATACGCAAATATTTTAAATGTCGGCATGTGGATTGGCCTCGCGATTGTGATCATTATGTTTTTTGTCTATATATCAGGAGTGCTGCCCCGCTTTATCCCGATAGAGGACCTGCCAAAATACTGGGGGATGAAAGTAAATGATTTCAATCATACCCTGAATGCGCCTACAGGATGGGGATGGGCTGCCCCGAAATATCTGCTGACAGGCTACTACGTGAATTTTATCGGGATTGCCATTCTCGCAGGCCTGACTATCCTGTGCTATGCAGTGATACTTCCAATACTTATCAGGAAAAAGGACACTCCTTATGTAATAATTGCAATTGCAGAGATCGCTGTTCTTGCGCTTGCGGCAAGCGGTATCCTGAAGACGGGAGGGCATTAGCAATGAGCGCTCAGCAATCGTGCCCGATCACTGGCCTCAAAGCGATCCTCCTTGCAACTGATGGTTCAGCGTACAGCGAAGCGGCTTTAACTGAGTCAATACATTTGTCAAAAGCCTGCGCGTCAAAACTGTACGTTGTTTCAGTAATTGAAATGAACCCGGAATATGAGGCGATGGCTCCACAGATCGTGGAAAAGGCCGCGACAGAGACCAAACAGATACTTGACTATACTAAGGAGTGCATAGAAAAAGAGGGGATTGCATGCGAAGTGATCGCCCATACCGGCGAGGAGCCTGCCGATTTTATTGTTGAAGAAGCAAAAAAACACGGCGTCAACATGATCGTAATGGGCATGCACGGAAGAAGAGGCCTGAAAAGACTCATGATGGGAAGTGTCACTGCAAAAGTCCTTGCACATACCCCGTGTTCTGTCCTGATAGTGAAACCCAAACTGTAATTTAATGAACTGAAATTGCAATTACACATTCGGCCAACAGGAGGAGAAGTCTTCAAAACCTCTATAAAGCAACAGATTGGTTGAAATTTTATGTCTGACATTCTGCACGGACCTATGCCGCTCAAGGCGGTGACTATAGATATTCAAAGGTGTTGCTGATAGAGCTTTTTCAGTCGTCTCCTCCTGTTGCAATATAATATAAAATTACCAGGGGTAACATGGCGCAAACCTGTCCAGCCACAAAAACTGAAAAGATTCTCCTGTCAACTGACGGTTCCGAATATAGTGATGTTGCTGTATCCGAAGCTATTGCGATCGCAAAACGCGCAGGAGGCAGCCTGGTCGTAATATCTGTAGTCCCTTCTGAATCAGAATCCCCCTTTGATATCGTCCACTCTGAAATGCAGAAAGGCCTGATCGCGGACAAAGAACTCTCTGAAGCAGAAAAAAATGTCAAAAAGGTCAAAGGCCTTGCTGAAGAAGCGGGCCTCACGGTAAAAGGATTTATCTATGCCGGCAGGCCCTACGACGCAATTGTCGAAACCGCAAAGGACGAAAGGGCAGACCTGATAATTATGGGCAGCCATGGGCGAACAGGCATCTCACGCCTCCTCATGGGAAGCGTTGCGGAACGGGTCATCGGCCTTACTGAATGCGCGGTGCTGGTCGTAAAGTCATGATGAATGTTTGATTATAAGCAGAAGATATTCCGGAGAATTGTATTCCAATAAGCAGGATAAAAAAATCCCGCCCCTTGCAAGGCAGGAGATTTATGATGCCCCGGCACGATTAGACATCAATTCTCCCGATGAGCTTAATACCTGCTTCAGGGAATATACAAACTACTTCGCGTCATGTCACGGCAAAATATCAAACCGCTACAGGCTCGCGCTGAAAATAAAGGCGCTGTTCAACTCTATGAAAACATCCTGAAGGATGTCGGCTGATGCCGTCTAACCCGGATTATTCATAAATTAAATTTGCGCTAACACTCATTAGAGATGACTAATTTGCTTGATTTAAATAACATATTAATGATTTTTTCTAAAAAATCCGAATATAACAGTAACCATTTGATTGATAGAGAAGGAACACTTAATAACATAGGACAACACTTCATTCATGGAAAACACTAAAATCAGAAGTGATCTGATAAAAGAACTTCTCCATTGCACCCCGGACGTTATCTATTTCAAAGATCTGAACGGTAAATATGTTGCCGTTAGCGATCCGGTCGCAATTCATTTAAACAGCACTGCCAGCAACTTGATAGGCAAATCAGACTTCGATTTCTTTCCGCGGGAACAGGCAGAAGCGATGTTTCTCGAAGATAAAAAAATAATCGAAACAGGAGAAGCCGTTAAAGACCAAATAGAGAAAAAGACCTGTCCGAACGGAGCAGAGATATGGCTTTCTGTTACAAAGTCTCCATGGAAAGACAGCTCCGGGGAAACTGTGGGCATAATTGGCGTGTGCAGAGAGGTCACAGAGAGGATCGAGAGAGAAAAACATATCCTTGATATGCTTAGTATAGCGACGCATGATATGCGGGGGCCTTTGAGTTCAATCGGGAGCATGATAAAACTGCTCATCCGCGGGGCCTTTGGTTCTATCGATGAAAGTGTCAAAGTCACTCTTACTGATATTTCCGGCAGGATAATCCGGCTCGAAAAGTTATTGGGCGAGTACCTTTGCAAATCTTCGATGATGAACGTCAAAATGCCGGAGAAAGAGTATCTCGACCTGCGTCAGGATATCATTGATCCCATCCTCGAAGAATTCTTGTCAGAAATAGAAGAAAACAGGATCAGGATAGATAACCGGTTGGGCGCAATTCCAGGCAACAAGGTCACAATAAAGGCAAATGCACGCTGGATCAAGATCGTGTACAGAAATCTTATCCGCAACGCTATAAAGTATGCTTCTTCAGGTCAGATCGCATTCGGTTTTGAAGACAAAGAGGATCATTACAGGTTAAACGTTTATAACAGCGGGCCGCCTGTGCCGGAAGAAAGGCGAACCAACATTTTCGAAAAATTCGAGAGCACTGACAGTACGGGCCTTGGCCTTTCGATCTGCCGGAACCTCATCCAGAAGCACGGCGGGAACATGTGGTATGAGAGCACCTGGGACAACCATCCCAATTTTATTTTCACCATTCCCAAGTAACCCTGCACATTAAAATAACAGCGGCCAGCAATCAGCTTTCAGCTATCAGAAAGAACGGAAAATACTGTTTGTGGGCTGGCCGCTGACAACTGGCAGATAATCCTAAAAACGGCAGTTATAGCCACAGATTTCACAGATAAAGACAATGATTTAAATGAGTAAGGCGCTTATTATATATTCACCTGATAGGTG
>QZKC01000105.1 GCA_003599425.1 Nitrospiraceae bacterium
CGTCCCTGCCTTTTTCAGCATGCACGACCCTGTATCCTGAACCTTCAAGGTAGGCCTTCACAACCCTGGCGATTTTTTTGTCGTCTTCCACAAGCAGGATGGACTGGATCATATGCATTCTTCCCCGGGGAAAGTCCTTACCTCAAATTCATGGCGAACTCTGTTCTAAGGAAAGGCACAGAGGGACAAAGGAGCAAAGGCACAAGGGCAAGGCTGGAAAAGGATTTCTATACGACACCTTAGAAAAAAGGACTTTCAATCTTATCGATAGATTATACTTGTAAAATGAAAAGACAAAATGCAAGTAATTTTGTCGATTGTAGAAATACGGAGCCAGACTTGCCTTTGTGCGATTAAGATACCTTAAATATTGTTTAAGATATTTGATGATTAATAGCATAGAGTTACTCTTCTTCGGCCACTGCGCCCATAAGCCTGAACTTGGAATATCTCTCTTCGAGGAGGGTGTCGAGAGGTTTTTTTAACTTTTCGGTGAGATGCTGTTTGAGGACCTTCTCAACGGACTTTGCAGTTTCCTGCTCATCCCTGTGCGCCCCTCCTACCGGCTCGGGTATTATCTCGTCGATTATGCCGAGGCTGTAAAGGTCCTGCGCGGTCATCTTGAGGGCCTCGGATGCCTTTTCATATTCTGCCTGGCCCACTTCTGTACCATTCTTTTTCCAGAGGATGGCAGCGCAGCCTTCGGGGGAGATGACAGAATAAACAGAATGCTCAAGCATGAGGATCGAATCTCCGACTGAAAGCGCGAGAGCGCCGCCGCTTCCCCCTTCACCGATGACCGTTGCTATGATAGGGGTCTTGATCATGAACATGTCCAGAAGATTTTTTGCGATAGCCTCTGCCTGTCCCCGTTCCTCAGCGCCAATACCGGGATAGGCGCCGGGAGTATCTATGAATGTCAGTATAGGGTTGCCGAACCGCTCGGCGAGTTTCATGATCCTTAATGCCTTCCTGTATCCTTCCGGATGTGGCTGGCCGAAATTTCTTTCGATCCTGCTTTTTGTGGTCCGCCCCTTCTGGTGTCCGATCACCGCCACATTGATGCCCTGGAATTTTGCGAAGCCCGCCACAATGGACATGTCATCCCCGAATCTGCGGTCCCCGTGCAGTTCCACAAAGTCATCCATAATAAGCTTTATGTAATCGAGAGTATAAGGCCTTTCGGGATGGCGGGCAATGAGCGTTTTTTGCCAGGGAGTTATTTTTGAAAAAATATCCGCGCGCAGATCCTTCGCCTTCTTTTCGAGCTTCTTTATCTCTGTGTTAATATTCATGTCCTTGCCGTCAGCAAGGCGTTTAAGCTCTTCTATTTTATTTTCCAGCTCGGCCACTGGCCGTTCAAAATCAAGGTAGTAATGCATGATTCTCCATTTATTTCTATTTCAAAAAAATGACGATAATTATTCCTGCTCCTTAACTCTTAACTCTCAGTTCAGTGTCGCCGTTCCCTTCCCCAGAATGCTTTCTGCCTCAGTGATCAATTCCTGTGACGGCATTACGAGCCTTTCCGTTTTCAGGATGGTCTCCCACTTCCGGGGAGATATTATTTTCAGGTAGACAGGACAATCACCTGTGTACCTTGAAAATATCTCATTCAGCTTTGGAAGGGTCTCAGGATTCACTGAATTATGGAGTGTTAATACCAGAGATTTGCGTTGGGGGGGCGTTATCTTTGTCCTGTCCTTGCGCGTCCTGCCATTATCACTCCGGGAAGTACTGGCTGTCTTCAGCTCTTTTTCAAGGTTGCCGTCTTCTACAGAGAGTATTTTTTTTGCGATCACCTTGAGCCCTTTGTCTGTTTTGTCGGTGCTGCCCGCGATTATGACCGGCACCCCCTGTGTGATGATCTGTTGTGCTTCTTTGTAAAGATCGGGGAAGACAATGACTTCGACGGCACCGAACATGTCTTCTATCGTAAGATATGCCATGAGGTCTTTACTCTTGGTCTGTATCTGTTTCACATCCCTCACAAGTCCGCCGATATTTACATCGCATCTTTCATCCAGTTCCTGCAGTTCATGTGTAGGTGTTATGGAAAGTTCCGCGAACTTTTCCCGGTATTTGTTCAGGGGATGTCCTGTGATGTAGAATCCGAGCGCCTCTTTCTCCATCATGAGCCGCTGGTCTTCCCCCCACTCCTCAACATCCGTCATTCTGGGTGGAGTTGCCTGCTGCATACCGAACATGCTTTCCTGTCCTGAGTTCTTTTCCTTCTGGAAACGCATGGCTGCCTCCATGACAGAGGGGAGGTTGAACATCATTTGCGCGCGCGTGCCGAAGGAGTCCATCGCCCCTGCCTTTATCAGACTTTCTATCACCTTCTTGTTAACACGCCGCGAGTCCGCCCGGAAACAGAAATCAAAGAGGGAATCAAAGGCCTTGCTTTTTACTGACTCGATGATGGCGTCAATTGCAGAGCTTCCGACCCCTTTTACCGCCTCCAGGCCGAAGCGGATCGAATTGCCGATGACCCTGAACTCTCTTGAGCTTTCATTAATGTCTGGAGGGAGGATATCTATTCCCATGTCCTTGCATTCACCTATAAAGGTCACCACTTTTGCGGTATTATCCATATCTGCGCTGAGGGATGCTGCCATGAATTCGACCGGATAGTGCGCCTTCAGATAAGCGGTCTGGTACGCGATCAAGGCGTATGCCGCTGAGTGTGATTTATTAAATCCGTACTGGGCGAACTGGAGTATCAGATTGTAGAGTGTTTCTGCCTTCTTTTCTGATACCTTGTTTGCCTTTAATCCCTCAATGAATATGTTCTTCATCTTTTCCATTTCTTCGGGATTCTTTCCGCCCATCGCCTTCCTTAAAATATCTGCCTGCGCAAGACTGAAATTCGCGAGTTTGTGCGCGATCTCCATTACCTGCTCCTGGTAAAGGATGATCCCGTGCGTCTCTTTCAAAATTTCATCAAGCTTAGGGATATTTAATTTTGCTATCGAGCCGGTCCGTTTTTCGGCGCTTGCGGATGTGCTGGTCCTTTTCCCCTGAATGAATTCATCAACCATCCCGCTTCCGAGAGGCCCGGGCCTGTACAGCGCTACAAGGGCGATCAGGTCTTCAAAGACATCGGGTTTCAGACGCGAGAGCAGGTCTCTCATCCCTGAACTTTCAAGCTGGAAAATGCCCGCTGTCTTTGCGGAGGTCAGCAGTTCATAGGTTTCTTTATCATCGAGGGGAATGTCTTTGATTGAGAACGGGTTACGGTCGTTTGATGAAGCCTCATGGGTCTGATTGATTATCTTCTCAGCCTTGTCAATGATCGTCAGCGTCTTCAGGCCCAGGAAGTCGAATTTCAGAAGGCCGAGGTCCTTTATCGCGTCCATATCGAACTGCGTGGTTATAGCCTCTTCATTGGGCGCTTTAAAGAGAGGCAGGAAATCCGTGAGAGGTTCAGGCGATATGACGATGCCTGCCGCATGGGTTGAGGCATGACGCGAGAGGCCCTCGAGCTTTTGTGCAATATCGATCAGCTCTTTTATCTCAGGCCTGGTTTCATACAACTCCTTCAGCTTCGGCTCCATCTCGAGGGCTGTTTTCAGGGTGATCTTGGCGACCATCGGGACAAGCTTTGCCACCTTGTCCACTTCTGAATACGCGATGTTCATGGCCCTGCCGACGTCCCTTATCACAGCACGCGCCTGCATGGTGCCGAACGTGATGATCTGGGCCACATGGTCTTTTCCATAGTGGTTCGATACATAATCAATGACCTCGCCGCGCCTGTCCATACAGAAATCCACGTCTATATCAGGCATGCTCACCCTTTCAGGGTTCAGGAATCTCTCAAACAGCAGGCCGTATTTGATCGGGTCTATGTCGGTAATATCAAGTCCGTATGCCACCAGGCTTCCGGCAGCAGAGCCTCTCCCCGGGCCCACAGGGATATGTTTGCTTTTTGCATAATTGATGAAATCCCACACGATCAGGAAGTAGGAAGAAAACCCCATTTTATCGATCATCGCAAGCTCGCTTTTCAGCCGCTCTGAGTAGATGTCAGGGACTTCACTGCCGATCTTTTTCCTGAGGCCGCTTTCTGCAAGCTTCTCAAGATAACGGGTGACCTTTTCACCGTCAGGCACTATGAAATTCGGCAGCCTGAACTCATTGAACCTGAAATCTAGGTTGCATTTTTCCGCGATACGCTTCGTATTTTCAATTGCCTCAGGGACATGGTGGAACGCCTGTTTCATCTCGTCCGGGCTTTTGAAATAAAAAGTATTTTTTGTAAATCTCATCCTGTCCGTATCGTTCATTGTCTTTCCGGTCTGGATGCATAACAGGACTTCATGCGCCTTTGCGTCTTCCCTGGTCAGGTAGTGGCAGTCATTGGTTGCGACAAGGGGGATGTGCAGGTCCCTGCTCAGTTCTATGAGCAGTTTGTTTACTTCTTCCTGTTCAGGCAGTTCATTCGGCTGGATCTCCAGAAAGAAATTTTCGGCCCCGAGGATCCTCCGGTATTCAAGCGCTGCCTCCCGGGCCCTGTCGATCTGACCTGTTGACAGGCAGCGGGGTATTTCTCCCTTTAAACAGGAGGAAAGCCCGATTAGCCCGCCGCTATACTGCGACAGGATGTCCTTGTCTATTCTCGGCTTGTAATAAAACCCTTCGATGTAAGCCTTGCTTATGAGACGGGAGAGATTTCGGTAGCCGTCCATGTCTTTGCAGAGCAGAATGAGGTGGCAGGACACTTCGGAGGCCTCGGTTGTTCCGCCTTTGTCGAAACGGCTTTTGGGGGCGATATAAACTTCGCAGCCGATGATGGGTTTTAGCCCTGCCCTGGAAACTTTTTTATAAAACTCGATGGCCCCGAACAGGCTTCCATGATCGGTTATCGCAAGGGCGGCAAGGTTATATTCCTTTGCCTTTGCTATAAGGTCGTTTATTTTTATAGCTCCATCGAGCAGACTGTACTCGGTGTGGAGATGAAGCGGGACATACTCGGAATGCATGACAGAATTTTAGAATATTGCAGACTGTATAGTCAAACGATTTTCAGGGTAAAAAGGGGTTTGATTTTACATAAACAGGAAAATGCAGGCATTGTTCAGAAACATCTTTAACTCGATAAGTTTTTTTCGCAGAAAATAAAAATCCCCCCTGTGGAACAGGGGGGATCAGTTCGGTCAATTACAGTTTCACTACATCGACTGCCTTACGGCCTTTTGGCCCGTTTTCAGTATTAAAGCTGACTGCATCACCTTCGGCAAGGGTCTTGAAACCGTCACCGCTGATAGAAGAAAAATGGACGAAAACATCGCTGCCATCTTCACTTGCTATGAAGCCGTAGCCCTTTGTCTCGTTGAACCATTTTACTGTTCCTTTAGCCATCGTGCTTACCTCCTTACTCTTAGACTCAAGCTTCAGAGGCGCTGTTGCATTCAGCAAAAAAACCACAAAGTTGAAAGTCGTTGAGGTTTTCTTTTTGTCCT
The DNA here is from genome assembly GCA_003599425.1 of Nitrospiraceae bacterium. Lineage (GTDB taxonomy): Bacteria > Nitrospirota > Thermodesulfovibrionia > UBA6902 > UBA6902 > SURF-23. Next base: position 5,466 of record QZKC01000105.1, read on the forward strand.
GACAAAAACTTCTGAAACTCAAGTCGAATTATTGCATTTTTAATAAAATAAGTCAACAAGTTAGTGTATTGCTGAGCTCTCTGATCTCGCTGAGTTTTCTGAGCGCTGCCCCTGAGTCGACCGCATCAGTTGCTGTTTTAATTCCTTCTGATAAGTTGCACATTTTGCCGCCTGCTGTCAGAGCGGCTGCAGCGTTCAGGATAACAATATCCCGTTTCGGCCCTTTTTCTCCTTGCAGTATGGCAACAGTCATTTTTGCATTGTCTGGAGCGGTCCCGCCGGCAAGATCTTTTTTCTGTGCTCTTTTGAAACCGAAGTCTTCAGGAGAGATGAAGTAAGTAGACACTACACCGTCCTTTAATTCTGAAACTTTTGTTCTGTCGGTAATGGTGATCTCGTCAAGGCCGTCTTCACCGTGTACTACAAGGGCGTGTTTGACCCCGAGGTTTGCAAGCACTCCCGCCAGTTTCTCGGTCAGTTCATCATGGAACACCCCCATGAGCTGCCTTTCAGCGCCCGCGGGATTTGTGAGCGGCCCCAGGATATTGAATATGGTCCGCACTCCGATCTCCCTTCGCGGGCCTATTGCATATTTCATTGCCGGGTGAAAGAGAGGAGCGAACATAAACCCGAATCCCGTTGCTGCAAGACATTTTTCTACCAGGTGGGGTGCAAGGTCTATCTTTATTCCCAGAGCTTCGAGCACATCTGCGCTGCCGCACTTGCTTGATACAGAACGGTTCCCGTGCTTTGCTACCGGCGCTCCGCAGGCCGCAACAACGAAAGCGCTGGTGGTTGAAATATTGAAAGTATGGGACATATCGCCTCCTGTCCCGCATGTATCGACGGTAAATGCAGGGGCTTTTATTTTTGTGACCTTCTCGCGCATTACCCTGGCGGCTCCGGTGATCTCCTCAACTGTTTCACCTTTAATACGCAATGCTGTCAGAAATGACGCGATCTGGGCATCCGTAGCATTGCCTTCCATGATGTCTTTCATAGCGCCGATCATCTTGTGTTCGGAGAGATCTTTGCCGTGTACCAGTATGTTGATTGCTTCTTTGATCATGTTTAAAAAAATACCTGGATTCCCGACTGCGCGGGAATGACAAACTGGCAATTTGTAAGCTGACTCCAATCAGTAAAGCTTATTTAAAAAGTTGACTAATTTTATCATAAGACCCGGAGAAGCATTTACTCTGAATGATTGCGTCTGACAGTCCCTTCCTTTTTTACGGGGGAGCCGTGCTCCGAATGTTTCATCATAATCAAAGCCTTTTTTCCAGCGCCATATTAGTGAATATGTCAGAAAGTGAGGACTGTTATTGAGCGCGTCAAGGAGCAAATGCTGGCTGTATCCAATAAGTATGCCGACAACAACAGGGTTCCATTTTGTAAACCAGGCTGCGGCCCAAAAAAGAAGGAGCCATTCCCACCCATGCATTGGCAGCATTATCTTATGGAAATTGCATGAATAACATATACTAAAGAACCTTTCTATGGTAAAAGGTCTTCCGTGTTCGCGAAGTACATCATAGATATGGTCCAGGTCAATGAATATGCCGGATATCAATGATGCAACTGAAATAGTCCATGATTTGGTGATTATGTAAAAAATGCCTGCAAGAAGAGACGAAAATGCAATATGATATCCCGGTTTCATTTTTTACAAGTTCTTTCAGTAGTATTTCAGATTTTGTTTTTTATCGGATAAATCCCCGTGAATCTTAACAGCTTATGCGCTTATCCCCGCATCTATGCCATGTCGATGGAAACCAGAATGTATTCATCCTTCTTTTTGAAATAGATAACTGCATGTCCTTCTTCATTTTCATAAATGACAGTGTTGTTGCTGAACTCCTTGACCGGTTTCAGCTTCATCTTCTCTGTTTTTATTAGTTGACCGCCTTCAATTATTTTTACATCAGCAACCATATGACCTCCTGCCTAAGTTTTTAATTTCAGGAAATTTCTCAAGAGCTCTTTCCCTGCTTTTGTAAGGATCGATTCCGGATGGAACTGAACTCCCTCAAGCACGAATTTTTTGTGCCGTATCCCCATGATCTCATCATGGTCTGTCCTTGCTGTTATTTCAAATTCATCCGACAGGGTGTCTTTCTTTATCAGCAGTGAATGGTATCGTGTTGCCTCAAAGGGGTTCGGAAGGTTTTCGAATATTGTTTTTCCGTCGTGGTGGATCATTGATGTCTTGCCATGCATCAGCCTCGGCGCATTGATTATTTCAGCTCCGTAAGCTGCGCCAATGGACTGGTGGCCCAGACAGACGCCGAGAATCGGGATTTTCCCTGCAAAATGTCTGATGGCTTTTATCGATATACCGGCTTCTTTGGGGGTGCACGGGCCGGGAGATATAACAATCTTTTCCGGGGTTAATGCCTCTATCTCAGGGATGGTGATCTTGTCATTTCTGAACACGCGGATATCCTCGCCAAGCTCGCCCAGATACTGGACCAGGTTGTAGGTAAAGGAATCGTAGTTGTCGATCATTAACAGCATGGATTTAATCCTTATTTTACTATGGCCTTGACAACAGTCAAGGCTGCCTCATCATTTCTATAATTGACAGATTTTTTAAATTCCGTCTTGATCCGATAGATTAAGTCTATCATTGTTCCCATAAGTTCTTTCTTGAAAGGTGTCGTATAGAAATTCTTCGACAGCCTTGCCTGCTTTTCCCCCTGATTCCCGGCTCAAAGGGGCGGACCTTTACAATTCTCTTTCTGCCATTTCAATGGCCCGGAACATGCCTTTTGCCTTGTTGACCGTTTCCTTATATTCCATTTCAGGATCAGAGTCCGCAACTATTCCGGCCCCTGCCTGGATATACGCTTTTTTGTTTCTCAAGAGGATGGTCCGTATGGTGATGCACATATCCATATTGCCGGAAAACCCGAAGTATCCGACCGAGCCTGCATAAGGCCCGCGCTTTGTTGGTTCCAGTTCCTCTATGATCTCCATGGCGCGTATCTTGGGGGCGCCGGTTACTGTACCGGCAGGAAATGAGGCCCTGAGAACATCAAAGGCATCTTGGCCTTCTTTCAGTTGCCCGACTACATTTGAGACGAGATGCATGACGTGGGAATACCGTTCAACGGTCATCAGTTCAGTGACTTTGACACTGCCTGTTTCTGCGACCCTTCCGACGTCGTTTCGTCCGAGGTCTACGAGCATGATATGTTCCGCTATCTCTTTCGGGTCAGCCTTTAGCTCTTCTTCCATTGACAGGTCTTCTTCCTTAGTAAGGCCACGCCTCCTTGTCCCGGCGATCGGCCTGAGTTCAATTGTATCACCTTCAAGCCTGACCAGTATCTCTGGTGAGGAACCGGCAAGCGTGCACTTTCCTGTTTCTATGTAATACATGTAGGGAGAAGGGTTGATGACTCTGAGCGCTCTGTAGGCATTTATCGGGGGGATATACGTGTCTCTCTGGAAGTTCTGCGATATGACAGCCTGGATGATATCTCCGGCGTGCACATATTCTTTTGTCTTTTCCACAATCTTTAAAAAACCTTCTTTTGAAAAATTTGATGTGAAGGATGTCTGTTCACTTGCAGATTTGTTTGCTGTACCCGGCCCTTTGGGCAGTACAGCTTTTGCCTTCAGTTTTTTTACAATCGCATCGATCTGTGCTGTGGCCTTTTCGTATGCTTCCTCCGGGCTGTTTTCGATATGTGCATTTGAAATTACCTTGATCGTATGTGTCAGGTTATCAAAAACCACGAGGGTGTCCGTACACATCAGGAACAGGTCAGGAAGATCATGCCCTGGATGTTTTCTGTCAGGAAGCTTTTCAAAATGGCGTACAGCGTCGTATCCGATATACCCGACAAAACCTCCAAAGAACCGCGGCAGTCCCGGCATGATAACAGGTTTGAATTTCTTTAGCTCTGCTGCTACGACTTCAAAAGGGTCTTTTTCAAATCTGACCTTTTCTTTGTGAGTTCCTCTTTTGATCGTAATGGATTTGCCCTTGCCTTCGATTATGAGCGAGGGGTTGTTCCCGATAAAGGAATACCGGGCCCACTTTTCACCGCCTTCAAGACTTTCGAGGAGGAAGCTTGTCTTTCCCCTCAGTTTAAGGAACACAGATAATGGTGTCTCGAGATCGGCAAGGATCTCCCTGTATACAGGGATGAGATTGCCCTCTTCTGCTTTCGTTTTGAATTCTTGAAAATCAGGGTATATCATTGACAAATACCAATTTTTTTAATTACTATGTAAAAGTCTATTATAGATGATTCGAGTTAATAGTTGTAGGGGCGTATTGCGATACGCCCTTACTTTTCAATGCGGGTGTAGCTCAGCTGGTAGAGCACAACCTTGCCAAGGTTGGGGTCGCGGGTTCGAATCCCGTCGCCCGCTCCATAAATTTTAAGGGGTTAGCCGACACAGGTTAGCTCCTTTTCTGTTTTTGTTGCCGGATTGTATAGTTTTTGTATAGTAGAATTCTTCAATCCGTTGATTGTGCTATCAAGCTTTTCTTTTTAAGCCTGTCCGTCCCTCGATATCTTCCATGATTACAGGTTCGGTAAAAGGTTCACTTTGAGAAGAAAGAAACTCCATAATAGCGTCTGAAAGTGTGGTTAAGTCTTCTTCCTGTTTGCTCTTGCCAATACTTATAGTACGAGCATCTTTATCAAAATGTAATGTAGTTTCCTCAAGGTCTTTGCCATAACGTTGAATGGTGTGGACTGTACGATAGTTTTCATGACGTTTCATTATCATGAGCGTGTCAACGCTTGAAAAAATAGCGGTACTGCCTAATACTGAATCACCCCCCTGTCTGTCCCCCTTGCCAGTATGATGAACGCATAAGACATGAGTTCCTGTATCTCTTGCTAACCTTAACAGTGGTTCTAATGCCTGAGTCACCGCCGCATAATCATTACCGTCTCTTACTCTGGTTAACCTAAATAGGGGATCAATAATAATTAGAGCAGGTTTTAATAATTCGGTAACTTCTTTTATTTGTATCAAGGCATCTACAGGCGCACTTCCGGCATAGATATAAATCTCTTCATCTCCCGCAGCTCCCATATCTCGGAAGTGACGTTTTACTTCCGCCTTCTTTTCTTCAAGAGCATAATAAATCACTGCTCCTTTGTTTACTGCTTTATTGAGGAAGAATTCTCCCTTTGCTGTGCATAGTGCAAGGTTTCTGGCAAGTGTGCTTTTCCCTACTTTTGGTTTTGATGCTAAGACAGAAAAACCGCCAGTTGGCAATATCCCTTCAACTTGTCATGTAACAGATTCTTCCGGTTCTTTGAAGAGATCATCTAACCGAATAAGGGTCATGTCAATTCGTGGGGGTTCCTTGTATGTATTTTTAGACTTATCCCTGTGATGCTTCTCAAAAATACTCTTAACAGTTTTCTCAACTTCTGAATTTTCAAGCAGAGTATGGTTTTTTGAGTTCCACAGACGAGCATTTTCAAGGCATTCATTAAAATTTAGTCCATCATTCACCCATGAGCCGGTAAGCCTTGCAAGGGTATTATTTCTTTCACCTTTACTTGCCCCGCTGTGGAGGTCTTTTACTGGTGTTTTATGCTCTGGTTTTTGTACAAGGATTATTTCCGGCAGGTCTGCAAGTGGTAATTCATCAAGCCCTTTTCCTTTTACCCATTGATATTGAATTCCAGAGGGGTGCATTGATGGGGGTACTGCAACACAACCGCTGTCCCCCCTTAAATCTATATTGGGCAGATCATCTCTTTTCTGAAAGTTTCTAACACCGTCTTTATATTTGTAATAGGCATGGTATCCCTTACCTGTCTTTACAAGTGGGGTCTGAGGGAAATTATTCTCCTTTGCAAACTTCACAGCATCTTGACTATTAAAATCAACTACAGCAATTCCTGAAATTGCTCCGGTAACAATCCCTATATTATTTTTAGTGCCATTGCCAAACCATCTTATAAGTTCTTCATCTGATGCTATTCGTGTCTGGTATTCTTTCCATTCAATTGCTCCTCTTTTACCTTTGGGTATCAAAGGAATTACACTCAAGCCTTTTGATACATACCATCTTGCATAATCAAGCGTTGTCTTTAATTCCGTCATCGCTGCCCCCGCATTGTAAGCATCTGTCCCCGGAGGGTCTTTACTGCGGTAACAAAATCGGCAACATGAACATCAATGTTAGAGTTATAAAGCATTATGGCCTTATAAAGTTCACCTGTAGCGGGGAAGGTGAAAATAACACGTCCGTTTCTCAGTTCAAGGATCGGTTGGATTCCATAGATTAACAGGAATGCAGATAAGTGAATATCAAGCGTCGAGAAAATTGCGTCTTGCTGTTTCTTTGTCATGTAGCCTCCTTTTTCGTTCCATAGAAAGTTATTGCTCCTATTTATATGGCTGTCGGAATGTAAAGAGGCTTATTTGATTCTGATAAAAAATAATTAGGTGGGCATTATTCGTCTTCTTCTGATAGATATTCCTGTAACCCCATGATCATACGTTGTGTGCTTTTGGTCGGAGGTTGTTCTCCGTTAGGATCAGGAATAGAATTAATATCTTTGGGATAACGACGTCTTTTAAGCATCAAAGGTCTATGTCGTTTATTAAATACATTTTCTTTGCAATTTGCGGGGCAATTATCCCAGTTCCCATGAACAGAGCAATAATTATTATCTTTCTTCTTTCTGGAAGGGTAGTCAATACCATGAATTGTTTTAAATAGTACCTTTACTGCTTTCTCAATAGCACTTTCCCAGCTTCATATCAAGCGCATGTGCAAACTCATGTTCCCTGTCTCTGTAAAGAAATAACCAGTCTCATCTTGAAAGCTTTTGCAATCCGGTCAAGAAATTCAAGGGAAGGCATGCGTTTATCATTGGGGCTTTCGATTCGTGAAATGACCTGCTGCTTTGTGCCGATTTCTTCAGCCAATTGCGCCTGTGTGAGATGATGTGCTTTTCTTATTGCTGCTATCTCCTGAGCTATCTTTCTTTTAGCTTCAGCCCGGTCAAAGTAAATCTTGAATTCCTTATCCTTTGAATGTCTCCCGATATGCTTATCAAGGTCGCTTTTCATTTTTTTACCTCCATTAACTGTTTCAGCCTTTGTCTGGCTGTCTCTATTTCTCTTACAGGCGCTTTAGGAGTTTTTTTTAGATAGGCATGAAGAAGGATCATCTCATTACCTCTGAGGACAGTGTAAAATATCCTGTGCTGTTTACCGTGTGTCCTTATCTTCAATTCCCAAAGCTTACCCTCTATCTGCCGGAAATCAACTCCTACAGCATCCGTGCCGTATTCCTGTATTCCCTGCAATGCGGAAAGCAGCTCCGCTCTTTCTTCTTTGTTGCCGATGTCATCAATATATTTTTCAACAGGAGCTTTTCCTGAGGGGTTCCGCCAATAATTTATGTGAAACAGCATGTCTTATGATACAACCTATAGGCTGTATTGTCAAATAGGAGAAAGGTACTGACAGACAAATTCTCAGTGTATAGTTTTTGTATAGTAGACAGACAGAAAAATAGGGAAAGGGGAAGAAATCCCCTCTCCCCTAATACCCTTAAAAAGATGTATTGGTAAAGAGTTGGCAAAATTTGGTAAACTCTAACGTGCCTTGGTGTTGCTTTGCCAAGGTTGGGGTCGCGGGTTCGAATCCCGTCGCCCGCTCCATAACTAAACTCAGAGCGAACAGCTTTCAGCATACGGCACATACTCAATACAAAAAGCTGACTGCTGAAAGCTGATGGCTGAATGTTGTTTTCCTTGGCGGCGTACCCAAGTGGCAAGGGGGAGGTCTGCAAAACCTTTATTCAGCGGTTCGAATCCGCTCGCCGCCTCCAGTTAATCCTTTTTATCATGATCTCTCATCGATGTCGTATAGAAATCTTCGTCAGCCTCACCTGTGTGCCTTCCATTCGAACAGAGTTTAGCTATGAGTTGTCCGCGCTACCTGTTGCCTCAAATAAAAATCGATATGAAATGATATTGTCTATAACGCGCAATTAGATTAATATAAAATCATGCGCTGCCATTCGAGTGTGAAATTATTTTTTCTGCTGTATGTTTTTCTTGCTGTCTTTGCTGATGTTACCCGTGCTTCTGATCAGGCAATTAAAGAAGCCTCAGGAACTGCAGTTACCCCGGAAACAAAAAACAGGCTTAAAACGGCTGTCGGACTTATCAGTACACAGGAGTATAAAAGTGCCGAGGAAATCCTTAGGGACATCGCTGAAAGTGATCTTTCCCAAAAAAATGAAGCCTGGTTCCTGCTTGGAAGGCTTTACAAGGAAGAAGGCTCTTTTGACAAGGCTGAGGATTTTCTGAAGAAGGCCGCTGACGCTTCTCCACTGGTGAGGGATTATGCCCTTAAACTGCTTATTGATGTGTACGCCTCTTCCGAAAAATTTGAGAATGTTATCTTGACAGCAGGACAGATTAAAAACAGCCTTCTTTTAAAGCAGGCGAAAGAGGCTGAAATAAATGCACTGATCGCTTTGAAGAGAAATAAAGAGGCGATTGATGCGCTTTCCCGATATGCTGAAGATTATCCTTCTGAATGGGACCGCAAATTTACTCATGCAATTCTTATGAAAAGCTCCGGCATGATGGAGGACGCGATTTCCCTGCTGAAGGAACTATACATCAATGCTTCTCCTCCCGGCAGGAGCGCGTTCAAAGAACTGCAGGCGCTGAAAGCCGATTCATTTACTATATCCGAGATACTCAGGAGGGCGGACAAACTGTTTGAGCAGAATAATTTCCAGAAGGCTGAAACAGAATACCGTAATGCCCTTAAAATGCCCGGCGGAATTGAAGCAGACAAGATACGGTTTTCCATCGGCATGTGCCAGTTCAGATCAAAACAGTACACCAATGCCGCCCAGACCTTTGCATTGGTGAAAAACTCTGAAGCTCTGTATTATCGCGGATGGGCGTTTCACCGGATAGACAAAAGGGACGAGTTCGAAAAGGTCAAAAAAGAATTCAGGGAGCTTTATCCTAAAGACAGCAGGCTTGCATCACTCCTGCTGATGGAGGCTGATGAATTCAGGAGGCAGAAGGACTTTGCCAGGGCAGAAAAGAGCTTTACGGAGGTCATTACACATTTTCCCGGTGAAGCAGAGGATGCTTTGTGGGGGTTGGGATGGATGCATTACAGCGCTGAAAGTTATGCAGATGCTCTTAAGTATTTCACACAGTTGACTGAGCTTTCTGGCAGTGACAATTATTACAAGTATCTCTACTGGAAGGCGAGGAGCCAGGAAAAGGCGGATGGTGAGGGCAAGAATGACTTTTACAGCGGACTGCCATCTGACAGGAGTTTTTACGGGTATCTGATACGAATGCGGTCTTTGACCCCGGCCATGCCTGAGAAGATCACAATCACAAAGCCGGGAAGACCTGAGGGAGAACTATATGAGAGGATTGATGCACTGATTTTCCTCGGGATGCGGGATGAAGCTGCTGGTGAAATAATGGACATTTTGAAGCGTGTAAGGAACAAAGATGAGCTTTTTTATCTTGGCTATCGCGCGATGGAATTAGGTGAATACAGAAAGGTCATCGCTTCTGCAGGCAGGGACCCGGACATGGAGTTTCTGCCTTTTGCATTCCCTTTTGGTTTCGGGGACAATATAGAGGAGGCTGCGGCTTCTCATAATGTCGACCAATACCTTGTGGCAGCAGTAATCAGAGAGGAGAGCCGTTTTGACCCGAGCGCTGTTTCCTGGGCTGGAGCGCGCGGACTGATGCAGCTTATGCCTGCAACTGCTTATCGCCTGAAGAAGGAGATAGGACTGCCGCTTAAAGACCGTTCAGAAATACATGATGTGAGAAAAAACGTCATGCTTGGAACTTACTATTTGTCCAAGCTGTATAAAGAATTCGGAGAGGCCCCTTTTGTCCTTGCGGCGTATAATGCCGGGGAAAATGCCCTTAAGAGATGGATGGGGCAGTATAAAATGGATGACCTCATCGAGTTTATCGAAAACATCCCGTATAAAGAAACAAGATTTTATGTGAAAAAGGTGCTGCGGAGTTACTGGCAGTACCGCGCCATAAACGGCCTCCCGCTTGAAGGTATACAGGTCGCATCTAAGGGGATGCCCTGACCCGACCAGGGGATACAAGCACGAAGGTAAGCCTGTCTTCGGATTTCTATAATCGACTGGATTTTTATATTTCGTCTTGCAGTTTACAGACATAATCTTTAAATTAAGATTCGAAATCTTTTTTTCTAAGGTGTCGTATAGAAATCTCCACCAGCCTTACCTTTGTGCTTATGCGCCTTTGTCCCTCTGTGCCAACCATTGTCATGGAGTCACCATCAATTATCCTGGTAAACTTTCAACTGGGTCTGCGACATATAAGTTGGATATTTACAAAAACGATTAAATTGCCTTATACTCTGATAGCTGTTAAGCTAACAGAAGGAGGCAATTATGGAACAA